>NZ_LMHQ01000011.1:0-82418 GCF_001428225.1 Acidovorax sp. Root70 | reverse complement strand
GACCTGGAGGTGGTGGCGGAGGGGGTGGAGACGACGGGGCAGCTGTCGTTCCTGAGGCTGCATGGGTGCGAGGGGTTCCAGGGGTATCTGTTTGGGAGACCCGGGCCTGCGGAGGGGATCGATGCGTTGCTCTATCCCGCCGGCTGACGTTGTGCCCATAGGGTGTGGGGCCTGCGGGGCAAGGGCCTAGGCATGCGGTTTGACAAGCTTCTGGACCGCAACGCCCCCGGCATCCGTGGCCTGTTGGCGGTCGTAGCCCTGGCATTTCTGGGCGCCGTGCTAGTGGTGCAGGGCGCGCAGCACTGGCGCGCTGGAGAGCGTGCGACCGAGCGCTCACGTTTGTTGCACCAGACGGCAGACACGCTGCAAGCCCAGACCACGGGCGGCTCCATGCTGGGTGCGGTGTCACTGATGGGCCTGAGCGAGCCGTTGCTCAAGGACATGGCGCTGGGCCGTCTGCCCCCTGATCACCCCGAGGCCCTGTCCCGCCTGGCCGTAGCGCGCGGGCGCTTTCTGGTGCAAGGCGTGTATGTGATGTCGGCCGATGGCACCGTGGTGGCCCACGAGACGCCCGGCGAGCGGTCCACGGGTTTGAACCTCGCATTCCGCCCCTATTTCCAGCAGGCCATCCAGGGTGCGACCAGCGTGTATGCGGCCATCGGCAGCAACACCCAGGAGCGTGGGTTGTACTACGCGGCCCCGCTGTACGAGAGCGACACGCCGTCGAGCAACATCATTGGTGTGGTGATGTTCAAGGTGGGGTTCGAGCCGGTGGACCTGCTGCTCAAGCGTGTGGGCTTGCCCATGGTGCTGCTGTCTCCGCAGGGTGTGGCATTCGCCGCCACCCGGCCCGAGTGGCAGTTTGCGGTGGCGCCGCCGCTCACACAGGCACGCATCGACGCCATCCGCGCCACGCGCCAGTTCGGCCGCCACTTTGACAATGGCGTGGCTTCGGCGCTGCCCTTTGCGGCCGAGGCTGGTGAGGTGCAGATCAATGGCGTACCCCATGCGGTCGAACGCCGGGCCATTGACTGGCACGACCCCGGCGGCCAGTGGCAGCTGGTGGTGCTGGACGATATCAGCGCCTTGATGACGTCGTCGCAGCGCGCGCGCATCGGGGCTGTGGCGTTTGTGCTGCTGTGCCTGCTGGGCCTGCTGTTGCTGGATCTGCTGCGCAGCCGGGCACAGGTGGCCAGTGCACTGGAGCGGTTCAGGGTGCTGGGCACCGCGCTGGAGAGCAGTCCCGTGTCGGTGGTCATCACCGACGGCGATGGCCGCATCGACTGGGTCAACCCCCAGTACGAGCGCAATACGGGCTATTCGCTGGAGGAGGTGCGGGGCAAGAAGCCCTCGGTGGTGGCCAGCGGGCAAACGCCCGCGCAAACCTACCAGCTCATGTGGTCGGCACTGCTGTCGGGCAAGTCCTGGCAGGGTCAGTTCATCAACCGGCGCAAGGACGGCAGCACCTACCATGACGAAGCCACGCTGTCGCCCGTGTTCGACGCGCGCGGCAAGCGCATCGGTATCGTGGGCCTGCACGAGGACGTGTCTGAACGCATTCAGGCGCAAAAGGAGCTGGAGCGCCGCGAGCGCTTGCTCAATGAATTGCTGGAGCAGCAGACTGCCATCTTTGACAACGCTCCGCCCATCGTGCTGGTGTGCGACGGACAGTTCCGCCAGTTCAACCCGGCGTTCGTGGACCTCATGGGCGGCACGGCCTCGCAGCTGCTGGGGCTGGGAGTGTCGGTGCTGTTCGGCGGGGCGGGCCATGCGGACCTGTTCACGGCCCGTGTGGCACCCTCGCTGGCCTCGGGCCAGGCCGTGCGCGAAACCGCCACCCTGTACCGGCTGGACGGCAGCCAGTTCGAGGCGCGCCTGGCGGGCCGCAGCGTCAAGATGGACGACTTTGGCACGGCCTCGATCTGGGTCATTGAAGATGCCAGCGAGCAGCGGCGCGCCGAGCGTGTGATCCAGCAGGCCCAAGAGCGTCTGGAGCTGGCGCAGGAGGCGGGCAAGATCGGGGTGTTCGACCTGAACCTGGTCACCGGCGAGATTCTGTGGTCGGACAAGCTGGCACAGATGATGGGCCTGCCCCCAGGCACGCAGCCACAGACCCGCGACTATTGGCTCAGCTGCCTGCATCCCGAGGACCGCGATCAGGCGAGCACCTATTTCGACAGCTGCCTGGCGGGTACGGCGGATTACTTGCGCGACTCCTGGCGCATCGTGCGCCCCGACGGGGAGGTGCGCTGGTTCCTGGAGGCGGCACGTATCTTCCGCGACCCCCAGGGGCGGCCGGTACGGGTGGTCGGTGTCAACGTGGACATCCACGACCAGAAGCTGCTGGAAGAACAGGTGGCGGGGCAGTTGGACTTCCAGCAGGCACTGATCGATGCCATCCCCGTGCCACTGTTTTACAAAGGGGCCGACGGACGCTATGTGGGCGTCAACCGCGCGTACGAGCAGGCCTTTGGTGTCACCCGCGAGTCCCTGGTGGGCAAGACGGTGATGGACCTGGAGTTCCTGCCCCGCACCTCCCGCGTTCTTTTCGAGCGCGACAACGCGCTGGTGCTGGCGGGCGAGCAATCGGTGCACCGCGAGGTGGATCTGCCGTATGCCGATGGCCAGATCCACCACACGCTGTTCTGGCTGCACGGTTTCCGGCGCGCCGATGGCACGCCCGGCGGCACCATCGGCACCTTTGTGGACATCACCGACCGCCAGCGCGCCGAGCAGGAACTGCGCCGCGCCAAGGAGCTGGCCGAAGAGTCCACCGCGCTCAAGTCCAACTTCCTGGCCAACATGAGCCACGAGATCCGTACGCCCATGAACGCGATCATCGGCATGTCGCACCTGGCACTCAAGTCGGGCCTGAGCCCGCGCCAGCATGACTACGTGAGCAAGATCCAGCAGGCGGGCCAGCACCTGCTGGGGGTCATCAACGACATCCTGGACTTCTCCAAGATCGAAGCAGGCAAGCTGGTGGTGGAGCGCCAGCCTTTCCTGCTGGACCGCATGCTGGAGAGCGTGTCTGACGTGGTGGGCTACAAGGCCGGCGCCAAGGGGTTGGAGCTGGTCTGCGATGTGGCCAGCGACGTACCCCCCAACCTCGTGGGCGATGCGCTGCGCTTGGGCCAGATCCTCATCAACTACGCCAACAACGCCATCAAGTTCACCGAGTCTGGCGAGATCAGCATCGCGGTGCGTTTGCTGGAGGAGTCGGGCAACCAGGTCCGGCTGCGTTTTGAGGTGCGCGACACAGGCATCGGGCTGACCGAAGAGCAGATGGGCCGCCTGTTCCAGAGCTTCCAGCAGGCGGACACCTCCACCACACGCCGCTATGGCGGCACGGGCCTGGGGCTGGCGATCTGCAAGAGCCTGGCGGAGCTGATGGGCGGAGAGGTGGGCGTGGAGAGCCGTTTTGGCAAAGGCTCTACTTTCTGGGTAGCGGTGCCGCTGGAGCGTGGCGCGCCCGCGCGGATGCTGCTGCCGCCGCCCGACCTGCGGGGCACGCGGGTGCTGGTGGTGGACGACAACCACACGGCGGCCACGGTGCTGTCCGACATGCTGCAGGCGATGGGCTTTGTGGTGGAGCAGGCCCATTCGGGCCTGGAGGCGCTGGACCGGCTGCGCGAGTCCATGGCCCAGCATCTGCCGTTTGGCCTGTTGCTGCTGGACTGGCACATGCCGGGCATGGACGGTGTGGAGCTGGCAGGCCACATCCGCAGCCTGGGCATGCCCAAGGTGCCGCAGATGCTCATGGTCACGGCCTACGGTCGCGAGGACGTGATGCGGGCCGCGCGCGCGCAGGGCATCGAAACCGTGCTCATCAAGCCTGTCAATGCCTCGCTGCTATTCGATACGTTGATGCAGCCGCTGGAGGCCTCTGGCACGGCCGGGCGTCGCACGGTCACCCCTGCGCCTGCGGCCGACGAGCTGCCCCTGGGCATCCGGGGGGCCAGCGTGCTGCTGGTGGAGGACAACGAACTCAACCAGATGGTGGCCATGGAACTGCTGCTGGATGCGGGCTTTGCCGTGGATGTGGCGGAGAACGGCCAGAGTGCCATCGACCGCATCGAGCGCAAGCACTATGACGCGGTGCTCATGGACATGCAGATGCCCATCATGGATGGCGAGACCGCTACGCGCCTGCTGCGCGAGGACCCGCGCCATGCGCAGCTGCCCATCATTGCGATGACCGCCAACGCCATGGAGGCTGACCGCCAGCGCTGCTTTGCAGCCGGCATGAACGACCACGTTGCCAAGCCCATCGAGCCTGCGGCGCTGTGGGCGGCGTTGTCCCGCTGGGTCCGCCCGCGCCAAGGGCTGGGCGCGGCCGCCGTTCCCGCTCGCAGCAGTGCAGCCCCAGTGACGGGATCGGTGGCGGCTGCCAGTGCCACTGCGGCAGGGTGGTTGCCGATGGAAGTCCCTGACCTGCCGGGGCTGGACACCTCCTTGGGCTTGCAGCGTGCGCTGGGCAAGCCGGGTCTGTACGCGGAGATGCTGCGCCGCTTCGCGCAGGGGCAGGCCCCTGTGCTGGCAGAGCTGCAGCGTGCGCTGGCGGTGCACGATGTGGCGCTGGCCGAGCGCCTGGCCCACACGCTGCGGTCGGTGGCCGCCAACATTGGCGCGCAAGCCGTGTCGGAGCGCGCCCAGGCGCTGGAGCATGCACTGCGCTTTAGGCATGGCAACCAGGCCATCGTCCCGTTGCTGGCAGAGCTGAGGGCGGCACTGCAGCCCCTGTTGCAGGGTCTGCAGGACTGGACGCTGCAGGCCGCGCAGGCGCGCGCGACCTCTGCGCCAGGGCTTTCGGCGGCTGTGGCGGCGGCACCAGGGGGCGATGCGACACCGGCCCACGCGGAGCTGCATTTGCGGCACCTGCTGGAGCAGGATGATCCTGCAGCCGCAGAGTTTTTCCAACACAATGGGGTGGTGCTCAAGGCAGCGCTGGGCAGCGCCTTTCAGACCGTCGAGAAGCACACCCTGAATTTCGATTTCGAGCAGGCGCTGGAGGCCCTGGCGACAGTGCCTGGCTCCGAATCTCCGGCCCTCGAAACCCCCTGAACGGCACCTACGCAGGACATTTGCATGGACAACGCGCCTTTTGCCTCCAGCCCGGCGACCTTGGTTGACAAGCCGATTGCCACCGTGCTCGTGGTGGACGACACGCCCGAGAACCTCACCCTCATGGGCAGCCTGCTACGCGAGCACTACCTGGTCAAGGTGGCCAACCACGGCGAGAAGGCGCTCAAGATTGCGCAGTCGGGCACGCCACCCGACCTGATCCTGCTGGACATCATGATGCCCGAGGTGGACGGCTACGAGGTGTGCCGCCGCCTCAAGGCCTCGCCCGCCACGCGCGACATCCCGGTGATCTTTCTCACGGCGCGTTCCGACACCGACGACGAGCGCATGGGCCTGGCCCTGGGGGCCGTGGACTACATCACCAAGCCCATCAGCCCGCCCATCCTGCTGGCGCGCGTCAACACGCACCTGGCGCTCAAGGCCACGGCAGACTTCCTGCGCGACAAAAGCGCCTATCTGGAGCGCGAGGTTGCCATGCGCACGCTGGAGGTGCAGGCCATCCAGGACGTGACCATCATGGCCATGACCTCGCTGGCTGAAACGCGCGACAACGAAACCGGCAACCACATCCGCCGTACCCAGCTGTACGTGAAGACGCTGGCCGAGCGCCTGCGCCACCACCCCCGTTTCGAGCATGTGCTCAACGACCGCATGATCGAGCTGCTCTACAAGTCGGCTCCGCTGCACGACATCGGCAAGATCGGCATCCCGGACAGCATCCTGCTCAAGCCCGGCAAGCTCACGGTGGAAGAGTTCGAGGTCATGAAGACCCACACCACGCTGGGCCGCAACGCGATTGACGAGGCTGAGCGGCGCCTGGGCATGCGCGTGGCGTTCTTGAGCGTGTCCAAGGAGATTGCCTACAGCCACCAGGAAAAGTGGGACGGCTCAGGCTACCCGCAGGGTCTGGCGGGCGATGCCATCCCTGTGTCAGCCCGGTTGATGGCCGTGGCCGACGTGTACGACGCGCTCATCAGCAAACGCGTTTACAAGCCCGCGTTTTCGCACGACCAGGCCTGCAGCACCATCGTGCGGGGCAAGGGTACGCACTTCGACCCCGACATGGTGGATGCGTTTGTCGACATTGCGGAAGACTTCCGCAGCATCGCGCAGAAGTACCCCGACCCGGCGTAGCGGGCAACCCCCTGAGCGACTTCGTCGCTTCCCCCGTCTCTCGAATGGCTGCGCCATTCGGGAAGGGGGACGCAGCCAGCGCGGCGGGGCGGCCCTTGCGCGGCAGCCCTGGTGTGGGGCGCGCCTACTGCACCGTCCTGCTACCAGATCCCACCAGCGGCGATCGTGTGCTGGCTTGACGGCGAGGCGCGGTCGTTGTGATGATCAGAACGGTGCGTCTTCGCCCTTGGCGGTGTTGTCGGCTTGCGGTGCAGTGGGTTCCGCTGCATCAGCGCCTTCATCGGCGTCTGGGGTGTCGGTGGCAGGCGCATCAGCCGCACCCGCCTGCCGCACCGCCGCCTTGTCGCCAGCACTCGCAAATTTGCTGTACTTGCCCAGGACGGGCACCAGCTGGCCGTACACGCGGGGGTTGCCCGCCAGGCACTCGCGTTGCTCCAGAAAGTCGGCCTCGCCCGTGAAATTGCCCACCAGGCCGCCGGCCTCGGTCACCAGCAGCGAGCCTGCTGCCACGTCCCAGATCGACAGGCCGGTTTCAAAGAAACCGTCGGTGAAGCCCGCTGCCACATAGGCCAGGTCCAGCGCGGCGGCGCCGGGGCGGCGCAGGCCGGCGGTGCGCTGCATCACGTCGGCCATCATGTTCAGATAGCTCTTGAAGTTGTCGCCCGGGCGGAAGGGGAAGCCGGTGGAGATCAGACAGTCCTTGAGCTGGGTACGCTTGCTCACGCGGATGCGGCGCTCGTTCAGGTAAGCGCCGCGGCCCTTGGTGGCGGTGAACAGGTCGTTGCGGGTGGGGTCGTACACGACGGCCTGCTCGACCTTGCCCTTGACGGCCAGCGCGATGCTGATGCAGTACACGGGGAAGCCGTGGATGAAGTTGGTGGTGCCGTCCAGCGGGTCGATGATCCAGACGAACTCCGAATCCCTGGCGCCGTATTCCTTGCCCGACTCTTCAGCCAGGATGCCGTGGCCGGGGTATGCCGTCAGCAGCGTCTCGATGATGATCTTTTCGGAGGCGTGGTCCACCTCGGTCACAAAGTCATTGATCTGCTTTTGCGAGATCCGCACCGATTCCACGTCCAGGGCCGCGCGGTTGATGATGGCGCCGGCGGCGCGTGCAGCCTTGATGGCCACGTTGAGCATGGGGTGCAGAGTAGACGACATAAATTGTGGTGGTTGGCAGCGCACGGCCAGGATGGCGCGGGCGTCTGCGTATCAGGATGAGCGGGGAGGTCCGACCCGACCCGGCGATGCGGGCGGCGACAATAGAGGGCGGGATTTTACCCGCAGAGCCCTTTTTTGCCTAACCGGCCGCTTTCTCCCCCCTCGCCCCGCCCGTCCATGAAGACCCGTTTTGTCCTGATCAACACCAGCCACGCCGGTAATGTGGGCGCCGCCGCCCGTGCCATGAAAACCATGGGTTTCGATGACCTGGTGCTGGTGGCCCCGCGCTGGGCCAACGTGCTGCGGCGCGAGGAGACCATCCAGCGCGCCAGCGGTGCCCTGGATGTGCTGAACAACGCGCGCATCGTCGCCACGCTGGACGAAGCCCTGGACGGCATGAGCCACCTGTGCGCCACGGCCATGACGCCACGCGACTTCGGCCCGCCCACGGCAGCACCGCGCGCGCACTTTGAAATGCTATTGAAAAGTGAGCTGCTCAGGCATGAAGCACCGGCGCAAGAGACTAAAAACCCTCAAAACCCAGGTGAGGAATCTCCTGCAGACCCTGGCGCGGCGCCGCAAGCCGGTGTGGCCTTTCTCTTCGGCTCCGAGCGGTTTGGCATGACCAACGAAGACGTGTACCGCTGCCACGTGGCCCTCTCCATCCCCACGAACCCGGGCTTTGGCTCGCTCAACCTGGGCGCGGCCATCCAGGTGATCGCCTACGAGTGGCGCCAGGCACTGGGCGGCTTTGCGGTGCAGGAGGCCACCCCGCCGCGCGCGCTGGCCGACGCGGCGCAGGTGGCGGGCATGCTGGGCCACTGGGAGCAGGCGCTCACCTCCATCGGCTTTCTGGACCCGGCAGCGCCCAAGAAGCTCATGCCCCGCCTTAACCAGCTTTTCAACCGCGCGCAGCTCAGCCCTGAGGAAATCCACATCTTGAGAGGTGTCGCCAAAGCCATGATCGAGACGGCGCAGGCGAAACGATAGACTGTGCAGCCCATTTACAAATAACCATAACAACCAATGCTCGCCCGCCTGCGCTCCGATATCCAGTGCATCCTCGACCGCGATCCTGCCGCGCGCAGCACGTGGGAGGTGATCACCTGTTATCCGGGCCTGCATGCGATCTGGCTGCACCGCCCGGCCCACTGGTGCTGGCACCATGGCCTCAAGTGGCTGGGTCGCTTCATCTCGCACTTCGCGCGCTGGTTCACCGGCATCGAGATCCACCCCGGCGCCAAGATCGGTGAGCGCGTGTTCTTCGACCATGCCATGGGCGTGGTGGTGGGCGAGACCGCAGAGATCGGCGACGGCTGCACCATCTACCAGGGCGTGACGCTGGGTGGCACCTCGCTGTACAAAGGCGCCAAACGCCATCCCACCCTGGGCCGCGACGTGGTGGTGAGCGCGGGTGCCAAGGTGCTGGGTGGCTTTGAAGTGGGCGACGGTGCAAAGATCGGCAGCAATGCCGTGGTCATCAAGCCCGTGCCTGCAGGTGCTACGGCGGTGGGCATCCCGGCGCGCATCATCCCCTCCAAGGAAGGCCAGAGCGCCGACGTGACCGAGCCCCAGCCGTCGCGCAAATTCACTGCCTATGGCATCACTCAGGAGGACGACCCGCTTTCGCAGGCCATGCGGGGGTTGATCGACAACGCCTCATCGCAAGAGCACCAGATCGCGCTGTTGTGGCAGGCCATTGAAAAGCTCTCGGCCGCCAATCACCAGGCCAAGGACTGTGTGCCGTGCGATGCGGCCATCAAGGAGCAGTTCGAGGCCGGCAAGCTCAACGAGCTGGTGGGCAAATAGGCCGCGCTTTCAATCTGCTATCAAAAAATAGCTGCCAGCGCATGGATATCCAGCGCTGGCAGCTATTTTGACTTGACGGTATCGTGGGGGTCAGGCCGCGCGTGGTGCGCGGATGGCCGTCTTGGGCCGGAACGCCTTGCAGACCTCGTCGCGTGTTTCCATGTACGGCCCGCCGATCAGGTCCACGCAGTACGGCACGGCGGCAAAGATGCCCGGCACGATCTGTTTGCCTTCGGCATCTTTCAGCCCTTCCAACGTCTCGGCAATCGCCTTGGGCTGGCCGGGCAGGTTGATGATGAGGCTCCGGTCGCGCACCACGGCCACTTGGCGCGAGAGGATGGCGGTGGGCACAAACTTGAGGCTGATCTGGCGCATTTGCTCGCCAAAGCCCGGCATCTCCTTGTGCGCCACGGCCAGTGTGGCCTCGGGCGTCACGTCGCGCAGGGCAGGGCCGGTGCCGCCGGTGGTCAGCACCAACGCGCAACCGGCGTCCACCAGCTCGATCAGCGTGGCGCTGATGCCGGCCTGTTCATCGGGGATCAGGCGCGGCTCGAAGGTGATGGGGTTGTGCAGCGCACGGGTGAGCCAGTCCTGCAGCGCGGGCAGGCCCTTGTCTTCATAGACGCCGGTGCTGGCACGATCGCTGATGGAGACGATACCGATCTTGACGGCGTCGTGGATGGCTTCACTCATCATCGTTGTCCTCGTCGGAGTCGCTGGCGTCAGCTGTGCCGGTGCCGCCCAGGTGCTCGCGCACCAGCTGGAACAACTCGCGGTACGCACGGCCCTTGCGGGGCGCCAGGCCTTGCGAGACCTGGACATTCGCCTCTTTGCCTGCGGGCTGCGCATCCTTGCGCGCCTGACGGATCAAGGCGCGCAGCTGCTGTGTGTCGGTGGTGGGGTGCTCGGCCATCCAGGCCGCCAACGTGTCGTCGTCGGCGATCAGGCGGTCGCGCCATTGTTCGGCCAGGTGCAGTTGCAGCTTTTCGGTGGCAGAGCCCTTGTGCTGCTCTTCCAGGGCCTGGCGGGCGGCTTGCACCAGCTCGGGTTCGAGCTTGCGCATGAGCTTGCCCACGTACTGCATCTGGCGGCGCTTGCCTTCAAAGTTGGTGATGCGCTTGGCCTCGGCCAGCGCCTCCACCAGCTTGTCGGGCAGGCCCACGGCGTCGAACAGGTCGGCGCGCAGGTTCAAAAGCTCCTTGCCCAGGTCCTGCAGTTCGTCGCTCTCGCGCTTGAGATCGGTGCGGCTGGCATCGGGCGTTCCTTTGAGTTCGGCCTTGAGCTGAATGTCCAGTTCGCTGCCTTCGGCAACGAACTGGCCTCGCACAAAGTAGCCTTTTTTGGGTTTGCGTGACATGGGTGGTGGGGGCAAAAAACGACTGACGCAGAGCGCGCCACAGTGGCAAGTATCATAGCTGCCGCTATGAACAAACCCTCGAATCGCGCCTCGCGCACCCCTGGCGCGCTGGCCGCCGCGCCCGCAGCCGCCACCTCTCGCACCCCTGACAGCGGCTTCAGCTACAGCCGCCCGTTTTTTGAAGAGCTGGTGGACCGCGCCCTGGCGCATGCCAAAAAGCTGGGCGCCACCGACGCGGGCGTCGAGGCGTCCGAAGGCTGCGGCCTGTCGGTCAGCGTGCGCAAGGGCGAGCTGGAGAATGTGGAGCGCAACCGCGACAAGTCGCTGGGCGTGACGGTCTACATCGGCCACCGCCGGGGCAATGCCAGCACGTCAGACTTTTCGACCAAGGCGATCGAGCAGACCGTGCAAGCGGCCTACGACATCGCCCGCTTCACGGCCGAAGACCCCGTGGCGGGCCTGCCCGATGCCGACGACATCGCGCCCGCCGACACGCACCGCGACCTGCAACTCTTCCACCCTTGGGCCATCACCAGCGAAGAGGCTGCAGAGATGGCCAAGGCCTGCGAGGCCGCCGCATTCAAGACCCACCGCCGCATCACCAACAGTGAAGGCGCGGGCGTGTCGGCCCAGCAAAGCCATTTCTTCAGCGCCCACACGCGCGGCTTTCGCGGTGGCTATGCCAGCTCGCGCCACAGCTTCTCGGTGGCCCCCATTGCCTCGCTGCCTGGAAAGAATGCCGAGATGCAGCGTGACGCCTGGTACAGCTCCATGCGCAACGCCGCCGAGTTGGCCTCGCCCGAGGCCGTGGGCCGCTACGCTGCGCAGCGCGCGCTGAGCCGTCTGGGCAGTCGAAAGATCCCCACCACCCAATGCCCGGTGCTGTTCGAATCCACCCTGGTCGCTGGCCTGCTGGGCGGTTTTGTGCAGGCCATCAGTGGTGGCTCGCTGTACCGCAAGAGCAGCTTCTTGCTCGACTCGCTGGGCAAGATGGTGTTCCCCAAGCACATCGACATCCTCGAAGACCCGTTCATCCTGGGCGGCAAGGGCAGCTCGCCGTTTGACGAGGAAGGCGTGCGCGTGGCGCCGCGCAAGGTGGTGCAGGGCGGCCGCGTGCAGGGCTATTTCCTCTCCAGCTACTCGGCCCGCAAGCTGGGCATGAAGACCACGGGCAATGCCGGGGGCTCGCACAACCTCACCCTGACCTCGCGCCTGACACAAGCCAGCGACGACCTGGACGCGATGCTGCAAAAGTTGGGCACGGGCCTGTTTGTGGTGGAGCTGATGGGCCAGGGCGTGAACTACGTGACCGGCGACTACTCGCGCGGCGCGAGCGGCTTCTGGGTCGAGAACGGCAAGATCGCCTACCCTGTGCACGAGATCACCATCGCGGGCAACCTGAAAGACATGCTCAAGGGCATCGAGGCCGTGGGCGCGGATGCCTACAACTACGGCGCCAAGACCGTGGGATCGATTCTGGTGAACCGCATGAAGGTGGCGGGGAGCTGAGAAGGCGGGAGCGAACCCGCGCCCACGCCCGCTCGGCCAGGCCGGATTCCTTCCCCCTTCTGACGGCGGCCCTGGTCCAGAGACTGGCCAGGGTGGGCCTGTACCGACTCCTGCGTTTTGCGTTGCTGTCATCAACGAAACGCAATATGGTGTGGGTGCCGCTTAGCCAGTGGGCACTTCAACCCTCCAAGGAGTCACCATGTCGAAAGTTCTGGTTCTTTACTATTCCACCTACGGCCACATTGAAACCATGGCCCAGGCCGTGGCCGATGGGGCGCGCTCTGCGGGCGCTACCGTCGATGTCAAGCGGGTGCCAGAGACTGTGCCTGAAGACATTGCCAAGGGCGCGCATTTCAAGCTGAGCCAGTCTGCTGGTGTGGCCACCGTGGCGGAGCTGGAGGGCTATGACGCCATCATCGTCGGTGCGCCCACCCGTTTTGGCCGCATGCCTTCGCAGATGGCTGCATTTCTCGATCAGGCGGGTGGTCTGTGGGCACGCGGTGCGCTCAACGGCAAGGTAGGGGGCGCGTTTACCTCCACAGCCACCCAGCACGGTGGGCAGGAGGTCACGCTGTTCTCCATCATCACCAATCTGATGCACTTCGGGATGACGATTGTGGGCTTGCCCTATAGCTACCAGGGGCAGATGACCCTGGATGAGGTCGTTGGCGGAAGCCCCTATGGCGCCACCACGATTGCGGGCGGCCAGGGCCAGCGCCAGCCCAGCACCTTGGAGCTGGACGGTGCACGTTTTCAGGGCAAGTTGATCGCTGAAACCGCGAACAAGCTGTTTCCCTGATCTGATCGTCCCGCCTGCATCCATCGTTCTGGCGGCAGTTGGTTTGCCGCCAGCCATCAGCCGTCAGCCATTTGCCATAGGCCTGCGCCCATGCAAGGGTGCGCGACTCCGGGCTTTTTGAGCGTTTGGTTCCCGGGCCCCGAGCGACTCCGTGACACTCCAAGATCCCGCACTATTGCGCCGACTGCTGCGCGCCAAGGACCGCATGGACGCCGCGTCGCACGAGGCCTGGCCGGTGCAGCGGCTGGCCGAGGTCAGCGGCGTCTCCGAGGCGCATTTCGCCCGATCCTTCCGGCAGGCCTTTGGCATTCCGCCACACCGTTACCTGCTGACTCGCCGTATCGAGCAGGCCACCACGCTGCTGCGTGATACGGACTTGCCCATCATCGAGATCGCGTTTGCCACCGGCTGGGAAAGCCTGGGCACCTTTGGGCGCACCTTCCGTGATATCACCGGGCAGAGCCCCAGTGCGGTGCGCCTGCAGGCCCAGGCCACGGTTGCCCCCCTGAACAAGGTGCCCGCCTGCGTGTTGAAGGCCACGCAGCGTCCCGACCTCACTACCGCAGTTTCGGAGAAGCGCCGCCGGCAGGCCGCAGGTACAAAGCCGACATCAGCAACAAACCAGGAGATCTGATGACGATGAACCAAGGCATTGGTGTGGTGGGCGTGTATGTGGACGACCAGGACGAGGCGCTCGCGTTTTACGTAGGTAAGCTCGGGTTTCGCGTGCACACGGACGTGCGCAACGGCCCCTACCGCTGGCTGACGGTGCAGCACCCCGACCAGCCGGGCTTTCAGCTGGGCCTGTTCTGGCCCGGCCCGCCGATCCATGATGAAGCCACAGCGCTAACTTTGCGCGCCATGGTGGCCAAAGGAGCCATGCCCGCTCTGGTGCTTCATGTTGCGGACTGCCGCGCGGACTATGCCCGACTGCGGAACTTGGGTGTGGAGTTCACACAGGAGCCCGTGGACCGGTACGGCAACGTGGACGCAGGCTTTCGCGACCCGGCGGGCAACGGCTGGAAGATGATCCAGCTTGCCGCTGGAGGTGCGCAATGAGCGCCGGTGCGGGCATCCGGCGGTTTCATCGCTGGGTGTCGATGGCGTTCACTCTTGCTGTCATCGCCAACTTTGTGGTCCGTGCGCAAGGTGCAGGCAACCCGCCGGACTGGGTGACGTATGCACCCCTGCCGCCGCTGGCGCTGCTGTTGTTGACGGGGCTGTACCTGTTCGTGCAGCCCTACCTGCAGCGGCTTGCTGCCCGGTCTTCCGTTCGGCCTGCCCCGGGTGCCCAGGGCTGGCCGCCCGCGTGACGTCGGGTGGTGTGCCCCGCCATCACTCTGCGAGGCCCGCAAATTCCGCCAGCAACTCCAGCACGCCCTCCACTGCCGGGGAGGGCGGCGGCTGGTGCCGGTGGGCCACGGCCATGGGGCGCATCAGCGGCGGCTGCAGGGGGCAGATCTGCACACCGGGCGTGCCCTGCAGGTCTTCCACCTCTTCCATCGGCAGCAAGGCGGCGCACTGGCTGGCCACGGCCAGGCTTTTGAGGGCGCCGGGGTAGCTCAGCGCCAGAAACGGGCGCGGGTGGTGCCCCGCCTGGCCAAACCAGTTGGCGATCAGCCCGTGCATTTGCGTGGCGGGCGCAAACGAGGCCCAGCGACGGCTGGCCAGCCAGTCGGGGCCGATGTGCTCGGGTGCCTCCCACGCGGCGGGCAGCAGGGCCACCATGGGGTCGTTGCGCCACGGGGTCTGCCGCACCTCGGCCAGCGGCGGCTGGGGGCTGGCGACGATGGCGATGTCCAGCGTGCCCGCTTTGAGCCGCTGCATCGACTCGGCCGAGCCCACGGCCTCCAGGCGGATTTCCACACCCGGGCTGCGCGCCGCCAGCGCCTCCAGCATGCGCGGCAGCAGCCGGGTGCTGACCCCCGCCGACACGCCCACCCGCACCATGCCTTCGCGGCCAGAGGCACGGCGCCGCACGCGTTCCACGAGGTCATCACTGGCCAGTAGCAGCTGGCGGCCTTCGCGCACCAGCACTTCGCCTGCGGGGGTGAGGTCGGCCTGGCGCCGCCCGCGCACCACCAGCTCGGCGCCCAGGCGCGATTCCAGTTCCTTGATGTGCATGCTGACTGTGGGCGGCGCCAAGTGCAGCGCCTGGGCCGCAGCAGCAAAGGTGCCCAGGTCGGCGATGGCGATCAGGGTCTGCAGCTGGTCGAGGTTGAGGTTACGCATCAGGTTTCCTGACTTCAGGATTCAATGAATTCAACTTTACAGATGTTAGCCCCGCCGCGAGCATCGGGGCCATGTTGCATCCCACCCGTCTGGACCCCGAAGACACCGCTCGCCACGCCCTTGCCCGCCAGCCCCCGGGTGCACTGCCACAGCGCCCGGCCCGTGCCGCCCGCTGGCCGCGCCGGGTGCAGCGCCTGGGCTGGCGTTGGCTGCGGAGGCTGGGTGCTGCCTTGGCCCGGGCCGAGCAGCGCATCACCGACAACTTCAGGGTACCGCCCCATGGGGGCTGAGGCAGTTTGGGAGCGTGGAGGAGGCAGTGCGCAGTGGCGTGGCGCCGGGGATCGGCCTACACTGCCAGACCGGTCGGACGGCCTGGACCGGGCCCTGGCGCACCGCCAGGAAGGCTGCATGTCACCCCTGCTGCATGTCGGGCCGGATTGAGCGAAAGGACCTGGTATGTTGTCCGATTCCTCCGTAACCACCATGCTGCCCGTGATGGACATGGACCGCGCCCGCGCCTTCTACGAGGGCTGCCTGGGCCTGAGGCCCGGCGGCTTCCGGCCCGATGGCAAGTTTGTCTATGCCGTAGGGGGCAGCACGCTGGCGCTGTTCCCCAAACCGGAAGGCACCAAGGCCGACCACACGGCCATCAGCTTTCTGGTGGCCGACATCGCCGCCGCCATCGAGGCGCTGAAACGCGCCCAGGTGGTCTTTGAGGACTACGACTTCCCCGGCCTCAAGACCGTGAACCATGTGTGCGTGCTGGGCGCCGAGAAGGCCGCGTGGTTCAAGGACACCGAGGGCAACTACCTCTGCCTGCACGAGGACATTGCCACCTAGCCCGTGGTTTCAATAAAAAAAGGCCGGTACCGCGCGATAGGTATGCCTTTTAAGCTATGGAAATAGGAGCGTTGGGTCGAGGGCTGTGGCTCAGTTCCCCGCCACCCGTGCCGCAATCGCCTCGCCCACCTGCGTGGTGCTGGCCGTGCCGCCCAGGTCTGGCGTGCGTGGGCCGCTTTTGATGACCTCTTCGATGGCCGTGACGATGGCGTCATGCGCCTGCCGCCCCGCGCCCTGGCCCTGCGTGAGGAAGTCCAGCATCAGCGCACCCGACCAGATCATGGCAATCGGATTGGCGATGTTTTTGCCGTAGATGTCGGGTGCCGAGCCATGCACGGGCTCGAACAGGCTGGGGAAGGAGCGCTCGGGGTTCAGGTTGGCCGAAGGGGCGAGGCCAATGGTGCCGGTGGTGGCGGGGCCCAGGTCGCTCAGGATGTCGCCAAACAGGTTGGTCGCAGCCACCACGTCGAATCGGCCCGGCTGCAGCACAAAGCGGGCGGTGAGGATGTCGATGTGCTGCTTGTCCAGCGTGACCTCGGGGTAGCCCTTGGCCACGTCGTCCGCGCGCTGGTCCCACCAGGGCATGCTGATGGCGATGCCGTTGCTCTTGGTGGCCAGGGTCACGTGTTTCTTGGCGCGGGCCTGGGCCAGGTCGAACGCGAACTTCAAGAGGCGGTTGGCACCGTGGCGGGAGTAAACGGATTCCTGGATCACGATCTCGCGGTCGGTGCCTTCGTACATCACGCCACCCAGCGAGGTGTATTCACCCTCGGTGTTCTCGCGCACCACGTAGTAGTCGATGTCGCCGGGCTTGCGACCGGCCAGGGGGCAGGGCACGCCCTCGAACAAGCGCACAGGGCGCAGATTGATGTACTGGTCGAATTCGCGGCGGAACTTGAGCAGCGAACCCCACAGCGAGATGTGGTCGGGCACGGTGGCGGGCCAGCCGACGGCGCCGAAGAAGATGGCGTCCATGCCTGACAGCTGGGCCTTCCAGTCGTCGGGCATCATTTTTCCGTGGGTGGCGTAGTAGTCGGAGCTGGCCCAGTCGATGGCAGTGGTTTCGAGCGCAATGCCAAAACGCGCTGCGGCGGCCTGCACCACGCGCAGGCCTTCGGGCATCACCTCCTTGCCAATGCCGTCTCCGGCGATGAGGGCGATGCGGTAGGTTTTGGCGGGGGCGGAAGAGGTCATCAAGCGGTCCTTGCAATGGCGTCGGGGATGCGGCTGCAGGCGCAGCCAGCGGCATGGCGTGCATTGTTCCCAGCGCTGCCGATAACTACAATCCGCCAACTGTGGCTTCATCCTTCACACTTTGTGCATAAAAATCCTGCAGCGGAAGACCTGCGCGTGTTCACGGCCGTGGTGCGCAAGGCGAGCTTTGGCGGCGCTGCCACCGAGCTGGGGACCTCACCCGCCTATGTCAGCAAGCGCATTCGCCTGCTGGAGCAGGACCTGCAGGTCAAGCTGCTGCACCGCACCACCCGCCGCGTGGCGGTGACGGAAGAGGGTGAGCGCGTCTTCCACTGGGCGCAGTGCATCCTGGACGACATGGAGCAGCTGATGCAGGAGGTGGCGGTGACGCGCAGCGAGCCGCGTGGCCTGCTGCGGGTGAGCAGCAGCTTTGGCTTTGGCCGCCAGATTGTGGCGCCCGCGCTGTCGCGGCTGGTGGAGCAGCACCCAGGGCTGCAGGTGCGGCTCGAAGTGTTCGACCGGCTGGTGGATGTAGCGGGTGAAGGGTTTGATCTGGATGTGCGCGTGGGCGACGAGATTGCGCCGCACCTCATTGCCCGCCGCCTGGCGGACAACCACCGCGTGCTGTGCGCAGCGCCCGCCTACCTGCAGCGCAAGGGCACGCCGCGCACCGTGGCCGACCTGGCTGCGCACGACTGCCTGGTGATCAAGGAGCGCGACCACCCGTTTGGCGTGTGGCGCTTGCGCAGTGGTGCGCAGGAGGAGTCGGTGAAGGTGCGCGGCCCGCTGTCGGCCAACAACGGCGAGATGGCCGTGCAGTGGGCCGTGGACGGGCGCGGTGTAGTGTTGCGCTCGCTGTGGGATGTGGGCGCGCACCTGCAGGCGGGGCGCCTGGTGCAGGTGCTGCCGCAGTGGCAGCAGGAGGCGAATGTGTGGGCCGTGTACCCCACGCGGCTGGAGCGCTCGGCCAAGGTGCGGGTGTGCGTGGAGTTTCTGCAGGCGCATTTCCGCGCCGGGTGGATGGCGCGGGGCATTGAGATGGGGGGAAACGCCTCGGTCTGAAGCAAAAATAGCCGCTACCGCCCGTCTGGCAAGCGGTAGCAGCTATCAAAAAGATACTGACTGGGTGGAAGCGGGGGGCGATCAGCCCGCCAGCGCGGCCTTCACCGCAGCCGACACCTGGCCCATATCGGCCTTGCCCGCCAGGCGGGTCTTGACCACACCCATGACCTTGCCCATGTCGCCAGGGCCCGAGGCACCCACTTCGGCCACGATGGCCTTCACGGCAGCCAGCGTTTCTTCGGCCGACATGCGCTCGGGCAGGTAGGCCTGCAGCACGGCCATCTCGGCCTTTTCCTTGTCGGCCAAGTCCTGACGGCCCGCGCCTTCAAACGCGGTGATCGAGTCCTTGCGCTGCTTGATCAGTTTGTCCACGATGGCGACCACGGCTGCGTCGTCCAGCACGACGCGCTCGTCCACTTCCTTTTGCTTCATCGCGGCCTGCAGCAGGCGGATGGTGCCCAGGCGCTCGCTGTCCTTGGCGCGCATGGCGGTTTTCATATCTTCGGTGATCTGGTCCTTGAGGCTCATGGCGGCTTCCTTGGTTGGTTTTTAGACAAGAACAGGGGTTTGCCAAAAACAAAAACCCGCGCTTGGCGTCCCTAGCGCGGGTTTGTCGGCACTCCGTATCAGGACGGTGCCAAAGCGGTACTTAGTACAGCTTCTTGGGCAGTTGCATGCTGCGAACGCGCTTGTAGTGACGCTTCACGGCAGCAGCCTTCTTGCGCTTGCGCTCGGCGGTGGGTTTTTCGTAGAACTCACGGGCGCGCAGGTCGGTCAGCAGGCCGAGCTTTTCAATGGTGCGCTTGAAGCGGCGCAGTGCAACGTCAAAGGGTTCGTTTTCTTTTACGCGGATCGTAGTCATTAGCTAATGTTTTCCAAATGGTGCCTGCAGAGGGGCTTGGGGAGATCGGGCCTCAAGTCCGTACAAAGCGGTTTCCCCGTCTGTAACTAGTATTTGGCCGACGGAGCATTGCCAGCAAAGCCGGAGATTATAGCCTTTATCTGCACCCGCAGCGCAAGGGCCGCCCATCTGCCCCCAGATAGGGCGTCGGTGGGCTTCTCGCTGGCGCGGTCGCACTGCAATGGCGCGGAAGTTGCTTCATGTTGTAACACTCCTATTCACCGGTGGGGAGCCCTGGCCATCCGCCCGGGCGCGCTCCGCCGCAGACACCATGGCATTCATGCACCGCGTATCGGGTTGGCTGGGCCGGCTCAGTGTGGGCCGCAAGCTCATGCTCATCTATCTGCTGGACCTGACGGCGGTGATCTACGTCTCCAGCATCCTGATCCACGAAAAGTACCTGGCGATCGATTTCACGCGCAAGGAAGTGGTGGGCACGACCTATGCGGCCGTGGTGCGCGACGGGTTGATGGGGCAGTTTCTGGACGCATCGCAGCAGCCACCGCTGGTGGCCGATGTGCTCACCCGGCTGGACGCCGTGCGGGCAGCCCACGACGAGCAGCTGCGCACTGCCGAGATAGGCCAGCGGTTTGGCATGGCGCTGCAGCAGCTGGCGGGGCCGCCCCAGGGGGGCTCGTCCACCGTCGATCCGCAGACACTCACCCGCCAGCGCAGCCAGTTGCTGCGCGAGGGGCGCGAGCTGCTCACCACGGTGGGCAACCAGTCCAACCTGATCCTGGACCCGGACCTGGACAGCTACTACGTGATGTCGCTGGTGGTGCTGCGGTTTCCAGAGCTGCTGCAGGCGGTGCACGACACGGTAAGTTTTCTGAGTGCGGCTTCCTCGGCGCGGGGGCCGCAGTGGACCTCGGAGCTGCTCACGCTGGTGGGGCGGCTGGACGCGGTGATGCTGGGCATCGAGTCGGACTACAACCAGGCATTCATTGCGGGATCTCCCGAGATGCGGGCTGCACTGGTGCACCAGCGTGAAGCGCTCAAGACGGCGCAGGAGGGCTTTCAGGCCCTGCTGCAAGGCATTGCATCGGGCGAGTCGCGCCTGACGGTGGCGCAAGTCGGTGTGCAGGAGGCCCTGGTGCTGGGCGCGCTGCGCGATGCGTGGTCGGTGGGCATTGTGGACCTGGAGCGCCTCCTGAACCAGCGCGCCGACAGCCTGTTTGCCCGCATGTGGCTGCACCTGGGCACGGCGCTGGTGCTGCTGGGCTGCATCCTTTCGCTCGTCACCCTGGTCGCGCGCCAGATCGCCAAGCCGCTGCAGCAACTGGCCCGCGTGGCCGACGAGGTGCGCAAGAGCGGTGACCACACACTGCGCGCGCAGTGGAACAGCCGCGACGAAATCGGCCGCCTGGTCACCGCGTTCAACGAGATGCTGTCGCAGCTCGACCGCGACCGCGTGCTGCAGCAGGAGCTGGCCGCCAGCGCCCGCGCGGCCGAGGCGCAGCGCGAGCTGGTGGAGGCCTTCCCCATCCCCATGGTGGTCACGTCCATCCCCGAGCACGAGGTGCTGCATTCCAACGCGCCCGCCGCCCACTGGCTGGGTGGCCGCAAGACCGACCCCTGGGCCGTGGGGCTGGAGCCCGGCGTGCGCGCGCGGTTCTTCCAGCGCCTGGCAGACCAGGGATCGGTCGATGAGTTTGAAGTGCGCTGGAAGGGCAGCCCTGAGCCCTCGTGGGCCGTGCTGTCGGCGCGGCGCCTGCAGTTCCAGGGGCGCGACTCGGTGCTCACGGCCTTCACGCCCATCAACGTGCTCAAGGTGATGGAGCAGCGCCTGGAGCTGTGGGCCAAGGTGTTCGAGGCCTCGTCCGAGGGCATCATCATCATGAACGCCGAGCAGCAGATCATCAGCGTGAACAAGGCGTTCTGCCGCAGCACGCACTACGACTTCTACGAGGTCATCGGCGAGAACCTGGGCTTTTTGCTGGAAGAGGCGGGCGGCGAGCCGCTGCCCGCGCAGATCCAGCGCACCATGCTCGACAAGGAGTCGTGGCAGGGCGAGGTACGGTTTCGCCGCCGCTCGGGCGAGACCTACCCGGCCTGGCTCATGGTGTCGGCCGTGCGCGAGGGCAAGGGCGGTGCGGTG
Organism: Acidovorax sp. Root70; assembly: GCF_001428225.1. Taxonomy (NCBI): domain Bacteria; kingdom Pseudomonadati; phylum Pseudomonadota; class Betaproteobacteria; order Burkholderiales; family Comamonadaceae; genus Acidovorax; species Acidovorax sp. Root70. The sequence goes on along the minus strand of NZ_LMHQ01000011.1, from coordinate 61,237 downwards.
GCCAACCACATCGGCATCGCCATCGACATCACAGACCGCAAGCTCAACGAGGAGCGCATCCAGTTCCTGGCGCACCACGACGTGCTCACCGAGCTGCCCAACCGCTCACTGTGCGTGCAGCGCCTGCAGATGGCACTGGCGCAGGCGCCCATTACCGGCGAAAAGGTCGCGGTGCTGTTCATCGACCTGGACCGCTTCAAGGCCATCAACGACACGCTGGGCCACCACATTGGCGACGGCTTGCTGCGCTCGGTGGCCGCGCGGCTCACGCAGGCCGTGCGCAGCCGCGACACCGTGAGCCGCCTGGGCGGCGACGAGTTTGTGGTGGTGATGCGCGACGTGGCCGGGCGCGAGGACGTGCAGCAGCTGGTAGAGCGGCGGCTGATCCCGCTCATCCGCCAGAGCCATCCGGTGGAAGGGCACGAGCTGAATGTGTCCTGCAGCGTGGGCATTGCCGTGTACCCCGAGGACGGTAGCGACATTGACGAACTCATGCGCCGCGCCGACGCCGCCATGTATGAGGCCAAGACCACCGGCCGCGACATGGCGCTGTTCTATTCGATGGAGACCGACCAGCGCGCCGTGGCCCGCCAGACCATGGAGCAGCAACTGCGCCGCGCTCTGGAGCGCCACGAGCTGAGCCTGCACTACCAGCCGCGCCTGAGCGCCCAGGGTGCCCAGCTGCTGGGCGTGGAGGCACTGCTGCGCTGGACCAGCCCGGTGCTGGGCTCCATACCGCCCAGCGAGTTCATTCCCATCGCCGAAGAGACCGGCATGATCCGCGGCATTGGCAGCTGGGTGCTGCAACAGGCCTGCGAGCAGTGGGTGCGCTGGCAACCGCTGGTGCTCGATGCGGGCCCGGGCGAAGCAGCGCTGACGCACCCGCTGGCTCAGGTGTCGATCTCGGTCAACCTGTCGGCCGCGCAGATGTCCGACCCGTCGCTGGTCACCGACATCGAGGCACTGCTGCTGCGCACCGGCATGCCTGCGCACCGGCTGGAGCTGGAGATCACCGAATCCCAGCTCATGGACAACGCCCATGCGGCCGAGCAGCAACTGGCGGCTCTCAAGGCGCTGGGTGTGCAGCTGTCCATCGACGATTTCGGCACCGGGTATTCGAGTCTGGCCTACCTCAAGCGCTTTGACATCGACCGCCTCAAGGTGGACAAGTCCTTTGTGCGCGACATGCTGGTCAACCCCGCCGACATGGCCATCACGCGCGCCATCATTGCGCTGGGCCATACGCTGGGGCTGCGCATCGTGGCCGAGGGTGTGGAAGACCTGGCCACGGCCCAGGTGCTGGGTGCGCTCGACTGCGAGGAGCTGCAGGGTTACCACTTCAGCCGTCCGCTGCCTGTGCCAGAGCTGGAGGCCTGGGCCTGCCAGCACCTGCCGCCGGGAGTGCCTGTGCGGGAGGCTCTGGCGACTGCGTGACGGGGCGTTGGCGTGTCAGTGCGGGGTGCCCGCCGGCTCTGCCAGCGGCAATGCCTGTGCACAGGCGTGGGCGCTGGCCCACGCCCACTGAAAGTTGTAGCCGCCCAGCCAGCCCGTCACGTCCACCACTTCGCCAATGAAGTACAGGCCCGGCTGGGCCTTGCACTCCATGGTCTGCTGCGACAGCGCGCGCGTGTCCACGCCGCCCAGCGTCACCTCGGCCTTCTTGTAGCCCTCGGTGCCCGTGGGCGTCAGCTCCCAGCGCGCCAGCTGCTCGGCCAGGCGCGTCAGGGCCTTGTCGCTGGCCTCGTTGATGGGGCGTTGCCAATCAGCCTCGCGGCTGGCCCAGGCGTCGGCCAGGCGGCTGGGCACCAGGGTGGCCAGCTCGTTGGCAACCAGCTTGCGCGAGCGGGCCTTGCCCTGTGCCAGCGCTGCGGGCAGGTCCACCGTGGGCGCTAAGTTGATGGCCAGCGGCGTGCCTTCTTGCCAGTAGCTGGAGATCTGCAGCACCGCCGGGCCCGACAGGCCCCGGTGGGTGAACAGCAGGTCTTCGTCAAACGCCATGCGGTTCTTTTTGGCACCGGTGCTGATCTGCACCGGCAGCGCCAGCCCCGCGAGTTGTGCATAAGGCGCCCAACCGGCACCGTCAAAGGTCAGCGGCACCAGGCCCGGGCGGCGTTCGACCAGCGGGATCTGGAACTGCTGCGCGAGCCGGTAGCCGAAATCCGTGGCACCGATCTTGGGGATGGACAGCCCGCCCGTGGCAATCACCAGCGAGCGCGCTTGCACCGGGCCTCGGTCAGTATCAATTTGATAGCTTTCAATGCTTGATGGATGCGCGGTGGCGGCCAAAAATGCTATGTTTTTCACGGCACAAGGCTGCCAATGGGTCACCCCACCTGCCGTGCACTCGGCCAGCAGCATGGCAATGATGTCCTCGGCCGAACGGTCGGCAAACAACTGGCCCTTGTGTTTTTCGTGGTGGGGGATGCCGTGTTTGTCCACCAGCGCAATGAAATCCTGCGGCGTGTAGCGCGACAGCGCCGAGCGGCAGAACTGCGGGTTTTGCCCCACAAAGTGCTTGTGCGGCGCGGCCGGGTCCAGGTCGCGGTTGGTGAAGTTGCAGCGCCCGCCGCCCGAGATGCGAATCTTCTCGGCCACCTTGTCCGCATGGTCGATGAGCAAGACCTTCAGGCCCCGCTGGCCGGCCTGGCCCGCGCAGAACAGGCCGGCGGCGCCGGCGCCGATGATGACAACGTCGAAGGAGTGAGGAGCAGTGGGGGACGACACGGTGGAGCGGGAGGGGGCTGGCGGTGGCAGGGCCGCCATTGTCGCCGCTGCGCTGCGTAGGGGAGAAGGCCTATGCGCCGTGCGCGTCCATGGCGCGGCTACTGCCGGTACACCCCGCCCGAGCCGACCACCGCAATGTCCACGAAGTTGGAGCCATGGTGGTTCTGCGCGCTGAACTGGTAGCCGAAGCCGCCCAGGTCCAGGTTGCCCAGTCCTTCCATGGCCTGGACCAGGCTGGCGCGCGTGACGCCGGGCCCCGCTGCGCGCAGGCCTTCGATGAGCACGCGCGCGTCCATGTAGCCGGTGTACCGGTCATAGTCCACCGGCTTGTCGTAGCGCTTCATGGACGCCTGGAAGTCCCGTGTGAGCGCAATGGTGGGCTTGGTGGGGGACGGGCCGGTGCGTGCCACGGCCAGGCCACGTGCGTCGTCGCCCAGCGCCTTGAGCACGGCGGTGCCTGCGCCCAGCGACAGGGTGTAGATGGGCACGCCCAGGTGCGCGCGGTTGGCACGCACATAGGCCACCACGGACGGGCCCGCGGCCACCAGCAGCACGGCCTGCGGCTTTTGCGCGGCGAGGGCCTTGGCGGCTTCATTGGCATCTTCACCCGAAGAGGCCAGCGCGTGCGAGCCGGCGGGCGTGGCTCCCTCGGCGGCTATCGTCTTTTCCACCAGGGGCAGCAGCAGCTTGCCGAAGTCGTTGTTCTCGTAGGCCACGGCGATGCGCGAGGTCTGCACCGCCACCAGGTTGCGCACGATCTTCACCAGCTCGTCGGCATAGCTGGCGCGGGTGGTGAACAGGTAAGGGTGCTGCTGCGCGCGCACGGCGGGGCTGCCGGTGTACACGGAGATCAGCGGCAGTTTGGCCTGCGCAAGGTAGGGCAGCAGCGTCATGACCTGCGAGGTACCGGCCACACCGAACAGCGCCAGCACGCCGTCCTTTTCGCTCAGCTGCTTGGCGTTGTCCAGCGCACGGCGGGCATCGAAACCGTCGTCCAGCGATACCAGCCGGATCTTGCGGCCACCGATGCCGCCCTTGGCATTGGCGTCCTCCACGGCGGCCTCCTGCCCCTCGTGGATGGGCGAGAGGAACGGCGCCATGCCGCCTGACAGCGCCGTCGAGCGGCCGATCAGGATGTCTGCCTTGCCGCCTGCGGCGGGCTGTGCACGGGCGGGCAGGCCGGCCAAAGCCACTCCACCGGCCAGTGCCATCACCAGGCTGCGGCGTGCCAGGGGCGGCCGCTGGTCGGCGGGCCATGCATTCGCATTCGGGGTCTTCATCAAACAGCGTCTCCAGCAAAGAACCGATTCAAAGGGCTGCCAGGCCCCAAGGAGCGGCGATGGTAGGAGGCATGTGGGCTGTGCGCGCACCGGGTTTGTACCGGGGGCGCGTCATGTTAGGGACACGCGTCTATCGCCAGGGGCACGGCCGCCCGCACCTGCGCAAAGCGGTTGGGGGCCAGCCCGTCCCATGCGGCGCGGTAGCATGCGGTATGCACCTGTGAAGGTCGTAAACACGTTCTAAGGACCCACCCCATGACTTTGATCCGCTACGCCTTCTGTGCCCTGGCGCTGGGCTGCCTGGCCCCGGCCTGGGCCATCAACAAATGCACGGACGCCAATGGCAAGGTGTCGTTCCAGGACGCGCCTTGCGTGGGGGAGGGCGAGAAGATCGACGTGCGGCCCACCACGCGCGGTGCGACCCCCGTGCAATCCCCCGCGGCACCGGTGGCGGAGGGCGCGTTCGGCCCCGCGTGGCAGCGCAAGAACTACTTGCAGACCCAGGGCATCCCCCAGGCGCGTGCAGCCATCGAGCGCAACCAGCGCGAATGCACGGCCCAGAACAACGCTGTGGCCACGGCGGGCCCGCTGCGGCGCGGCAACCTGCCGTCGGGCAACCAGTTTGTGCAGGAGGGCGCGGAAAAGGCCGCCGACGACAAGGCCGCGTGCGAAGCGCGGACGGAAGCGCTGCGCGAGCAGCTGCGGGTGCTGGAGAGAGAGCTGGCCGCCCCCTAGCCCGTCACGCTGCGGCAGCCCCTTGTCTGCCGTTCGATCACCCCTTCCAGGTGAACGGAAACTTGAACTGCTTCACAAACCCGTTGGGCACGTAGTCGCCCAGCACGCCGTAGTGCTCGGGCCAGAGCTTGGTGCTTTTGACGGCGGTGCCAAACAGGTAGTCCAGAAACGCGAAGTGCGCCGCGTAGTTCTTGTCCAGCGCCTCCTGGTCCTGGCTGTGGTGCCAGTGGTGGAAGTTGGGCGTGACCAGCACGTAGCGCAGCGGCCCCAGGCGCACGCTCACGTTGGCGTGGTTGAACACGGCCTGGAAGCCCACCACCACGATGTATGCGTCGATCACTTCCTTGCTGAAGCCGAAGACATAGATGGGGGCCAGCACCAGTGTGCGGGTGATCAGCAGCTCCAGGATGTGCTGGCGCGAGCCGGCCATCCAGTCCATGCTTTTGACGCTGTGGTGCACCGCGTGCAAGCGCCACAGCAGCGGCACCTCGTGGTAGGCCCGGTGTGTCCAGTACTGCACCAGATCGGCCACCAGAATGATGAGGAACAGCGCCACCCAGAAGTTCAGGCCCTGCACCCAGCCGCGAATGCCGTCGCTCGCCGCCCAGCCAAAGAACTTGTGCACGATGAGGTTGGTGGCCAGCAGCACAAAGCCCACCACCATGTGGTTGACGATGAAGTGGTGAAAGTCCGTCTGCCACTCGGCGCGGAAGATGGGCTGGTCCTTGCGCAGCGCAAACAGCTTCTCGATGAAGATGAAGATCAGCGAGCTGCCCAGCAGGTCGAGGATGAACCAGTCCAGGCCAATGTAGGGCGTGTTGTCGGGGAAGTTGGGGTCCACTTCCACCTTGTATCCGCCCAGCAGCGCGGCAATCACCACGATGGCAAACGCAAAGGTAGCCAGCCAGCGTGCGCGGTTGAACAGAATGTTGACCAGCGAGATGCCCCCCGCAATCGCCATGGCCACCAGCATGATGTTGCGGATGACCGTCACGTCGTAGCTCTTGCGCAGCTGGGGCGTGGTCAGGTACTCGGGGAAGTGGAAGGCCAGCACGCCCAGCAGGCACAGGATGGCCAGCGTGAGCGCAATCACGCCCGACACCAGTCCCTTGCCGGTGCGCAATGCGCCGTGGCTTTCGGTGAATTCGTTGAGTTTTTCTAGTTCGATCATCGGTTCCTCCTCGCACCCGGTCAGCAGGCGCTGCGCGAGTGTAGCGAAGCTGCCACCCGCAGTGCCAGGGGCTCAACTTGCACGCGACGCAGCGCACATGGCTTTCTAAAATCACTGCATGAACATCCCTTCACACCAACTGAGCATGACCGTGCTCATGTCGCCCGACATGGCCAACTTTTCGGGCAACGTGCACGGCGGCGCCATCCTCAAGCTGCTGGACCAGGTGGCGTACTCGTGCGCCAGCCGCTATTCGGGCTGCTACACCGTGACGCTGAGTGTGGACCAGGTGATGTTTTTGCAACCCATCCATGTGGGCGAGCTGGTGACCTTTCTGGCCAGCGTGAATTACACGGGCAGTTCGTCGATGGAAGTCGGCATCAAGGTGGTGGCCGAGGAGATCCGTTCGCAGGTGGTGCGGCATGTCAATAGCTGCTTCTTCACGATGGTGGCAGTGGACGAGGCACGCAAGCCCGTGCAGGTGCCGCCACTGACACCCTCTACCCCCGACGAGCGCCGCCGCTGGGACGCTGCGCTGATCCGCAAGACGCTGCGCAAGGAGCTGGCGCAGCGGTTTCAGCAGGTGCGCGAAACCGCCGGGCAATAGCCCGCCTGGCAACCCGAGGCCCAGGGCATCTCGCCTGGGGTTTGCCTGATCCTTCAGGCCGCGCTCCGGCTGCGCCCGGCCAGTGACACGGCCTGGAGCGACAGGCCATCGATCTCGTTGGTGATGCCTGAGAGCACATTCGCCACCACCGCAAATTCGCGCCCGTGTTGGCCCGCACGCGCGGCCATCACCTGGGCATTGAAGCTGACCACCTTGGCCTCGCGTGCCACGGTCTGGATGGACTCCACAATGCCTGCGAGTTCTTTCATCAGCGTTTCGGACTTGGTTTTGCTGACCTGATCGAACGCGGTGGTGGCGGTGTTGAGGGCCTCCAGCACGCCGTCGGTGGATTCCACCAGCCGGGCCAGGGCGTCTTCAACGCGGGGGCTCTGGCGCTCGGTCAGGTCAAGGGCCGTCTCCACCTGGTGCGCAAAGTGATCGATGGTGGCGCGCACGCCCGAGGGGCCCTGGTACACCTTGCGGATGACTTCGGCACTGGCCGTGTCCAGATGCTGCGGTGTTTCGACCAGGCGGGCCTGGCTGTCGGCGAACAGCGCCAGGGTGCCGCGCGCGGCCTTCAAATGCAGATCGCTGCCGCGTGCGGCCAGCACGGTCTGCAGCACCATGCGTTGCGACAGCATGCGCTGGCGCGCAGCGAGGTTGACCAGAGACATGCCGCTGTCGCGGGAGGCGACCGGTGCAGACGAAGGGGGCAGCGTGGGCATGCTGGAGGTGCGTGCGGAGAGGGGGAAGGCTGCCATGGTGTTCCTTGTGCGGTTGCATTCAGATGCCAGTCTTCAAGCAATACCTGGGCCAATGTGGGTGCTGAAAACGACGGGCGCGATGGGGTTTGGAGCAAGGCGCGGCCCCACACCGCGCGTCACGCGGTGCGCCGTTGCGGCGTGCGGAAGGTTCAGCCGGCGCGGCGCGCCAACAAGGGCTGTGCTGCGGTGTCTTGTGAGGCCAGGGCCACACCCCGCACCACATCGCCCACCACAATCACCGAGGGGCTGGCCAGCCCTTCTTGCTCGATGGTGGCGTGCAGTTCGCCCAATGTGGTGACGGCATGCCGCTGGTGGGGCAGGCTGGCGTGCTGGATGATGGCCACGGGCGTGCTGGCGGGCAGGCCCGTGAGCAACTCCTGTTCGATGGTGGCGGCGCCGCTCACGCCCATGTAGATCACCAGCGTGAGCTTGGCGTCGCGCGCAGTGTGGGCCAGCTGGCGCCAGTCGGTGCCCGCATCGCCGGGCTTGGCGTGGCCGGTGACAAACACCACGCCGTGGGCATGCTCGCGGTGCGTGAGCGGTGCGCCCAGCGAGGTCAGGCCTGCAAGGCCCGCAGTGATGCCGTTGATGACGGTGACCTGCACGCCGGCGGCACGCAGGTGGTCCACCTCTTCGCCGCCCCGGCCAAAGATGAACGGGTCGCCACCTTTGAGACGCACCACGTTCTCACCCTCGTTCACGGCCATCAGCATCAGCTTTTCGATGAAGGCCTGGGGTGTGCTCTTGCAGCCACCGCGCTTACCGACATAGACGATGCGCGCCGTGGGCGATGCGTGCGCCACGATGGCGTCGCTCACAAGGTCATCCACCAGCAGCACTGTGGCGGCCTGGATGGCCTTGAGTGCCTTGAGGGTGAGCAGCTCCGGGTCGCCCGGGCCCGCGCCCACCAATGTGCAACTGCCACTGGTCCCCCGGTGGGGTTCGGTGGCGGACGGGGTGGTGGACGGCGTGGGGCGGCTCATGGGGATGTCTCCGAAGCGGTTTGATCTGCAGTGCGATCAGCGATGTGCAAGATATGTTCCACCTGGCGCGCAATCGCGGCTGGAATGGGCAACTCGCCGGCCAATACCTGGCGCGTGTAGGCGGCCGTGGTGGCCACATCGATCTCGGCGGGCAGGCCGGGCACCTCGCTGGCGGTGCCTGGCTGTTGCGCCTCCAGCACCGCGTGCACGCCGCGCACAAAGCCGTCGTAGCGCGGCGTGCGGCGTGGGTCGGTGGCCACCTCGCCCTCCAGACCGCGCGAGAGCAGGGCACTCATGCCCAGCGTGCGGAAGGTGGTTTGCAGCATCTCGAAGTATTCGGGGTGTGTGTAGGCGGTAACGACCACCGAGGCGCCCGCGCAGGGGCTCATCAGCTTGACCACGCTGTGCCCCGGGTTGCGCAGGCCCACCACCTCGCGCACAGACAGCAGGCGCGCCAGGCCCGCGTGCAGGTGCTGCGTGTGGATGTGTCGCACAGAGCCGTTAGCTATCTTTTCAGGAGCTGTCAGCGCAGGCACATCCAGCGCCAGCAGCACATCCGATGCCAGAATCCGCCGCGCCTCGGTGCGCATGCCGTGCAGCAGCACGGGCAGGCCTTTGCGCGCCAGCAGCAGCGCCAGCAGCGGCGTCAGCACGGGCAGCTTGCGCGCGCCGTTGTAGCTGGGCAGCACGATGAGCGGGCGGTCGGTGGCGGGCAGCAGCGCCAGGCGCTGGTGCGTGGCATCCAGAAAGCCGCACATCTCCTCTGGGGTCTCGCCCTTGATGCGCATGGCCAGGCAGAAGGCGCCAATCTCCAGATCGGTCACGGCGCCGTCCAGCACCTGGCCGAACAGGTCTGCAGCCTGCTCGCGCGACAGCGGCTTGGCGCCGCGCGCGCCGCGGCCAATTTCTTTGATGTACTGGCTAATGCCCATGGTCTTTGTTGGCGGGATGGGTGAAACAGGCCTCCAGCGTCGTTATCTCGGCTTGCCGTACGCAAGTACTGTCTGCGCCGAGATGCCTAGCTGGAGCCCTGTTGCACCCATCCTGATGCGTTTTTGGATATTCCCGCCATTTTCCTTTAGCTCAGAGAACTTTTGGTTATATGGCGGCCTGAGCCAGCGGCTTGGATGCCAGCGGCCCTGTGCTGCGCACCATGCGCTTGAGTTCGGGCACACACGAGCCGCAGTTGGTGCCGCAGCGCAGTTGGCCTTGCAGCTGTGCCAAGCGGTCGTCATCGGTGCCGTGGCACTTCGCCAGCTCGGCCGTGATGGCGGCGTCCGTCACGTTGAAGCAGGTGCACACCGGCTTGCCGCGCGACTGCACGGCCAGGGGGGCCTTGGCACCGGGCACCAGCAGCAGGCGGCCGTAGGTCTGTGCGGGCAGCTCTTCCTGCAGCAGGGTCTTGAGCCAGCCTTCGGCGCTGGTGTCGCCCGCCAGCACGATGCCTTCGAGCGTGGTGTTGTCGCCCTTGCGCGCCAGCCGCGCGGCGCGGCGCTGGCCGCGTTTTTTGTCGGCATACCGCAGCGTGTCGGCACCCACCATGCCCAGCAGGGCTTCGATCTGCGTGATCAGCGCGTCGGGCGGCGCCTCGTGGGCGGCGGCGCGCAGCAGCACGCCGGTGCGTTCGCGCCCCGGCTCGTCCAGCGGTGTGTTGTTGCTGAAGGGCACGCAGCTGGCAAACGGAAACTGCGACATCAGTGCAGACAAGGCTTCGCGCGCCGCCAGCGCGCCCTCGGCAGGCAGCCAGGCCATGGCCAGCAGCGTCCAGGGCAGCTCGGCCTTGAGCACCTTGACGGCCGCGTGTTTCAGCTCGGGCTGTTTGGAGCTGGGGCAGAAGGCCGAAGTAGTGAGCGCATTCACGCCCGCCAGCCGCTCGCCCGTGGACGAAAGCCCGCTGAGGAATTCGCTGCCCCAGTGCATGGCCATGAACACCTGCGACAGGCCCAGCGTGGTGTCGGCCTGCACGGGCACCACGATGGAGCCGCGCTTGCTGGTCACGTGCACCAGGTCGCCGCTGGCCAGCTTGCGCCGCTCCATGTCCTGCGGGTGCATCTGCAGGCTGGGCTCGGCCACATGGCCGAACAGGCGGCCCAGCGTGCCGGTGCGCGTCATGCCATGCCATTGGTCGCGCAGGCGGCCGGTGGTCAGGCTGAAGGGGTAGCGCGATTCGCGGGGCTCGGCGGTGGGCTGCCACGCATGCGCAGCAAAACGCGCGCGGCCATCGGCGGTGGGGAAGATGCCGTCTTCGTACAGGCGGGCCTTGCCGGTGGTGGCGCCCTCTGGCAGCGGCCACTGTTGGGGGCCCTCGGATTCGAGCGTTTCCCACGACAGTCCGGTGATGTCGAGGTCGCGTCCGCGCGTGCTTTCGCGGTGCTCGTTCCACACGGCCTCTGCGCCTGCATCGGCAGCGTCGGTGGCGTAAGGGAACAGCGTCGGCATGCCGGGCCGCAGGCGTGCCTCCAGTTGGTGCGCAAACTGCACCGCAATGGCCCAGTCGTGCCGCGCCAGGCCGGGTGCGGGCACAGCCGTGCGCACGCGCGAAATGCGGCGCTCGCTGTTCGTCACGGTGCCGGTCTTCTCGCCCCAGGTGGTGGCGGGCAGCAGCAGGTCGGCATAGGCGCAGGTGGCGGCGGTGGAAAAGGCCTCCTGCACCACCACAAACTCGGCGCGTTGCAGCGCGCGGCGCACCGTGGCTTGGTCGGGCATGCTCTGCGCGGGGTTGGTGCAGGCGATCCACAGGGCCTTGATCTCGCCGTCGGCGGCGGCCTGGAACATCTCCACGGCCGTCTTGCCGGGTTGGCTGGGCACATCGGCCACGCCCCACAGCGCGGCCACTTCGGCGCGGTGCTGCGGGTTGGCCAGGTCGCGATGGGCGCTGAGCAAATTGGCCAGGCCGCCCACTTCGCGCCCGCCCATGGCGTTGGGCTGGCCCGTCAGGCTGAAGGGGCCGGCACCGGGCTTGCCGATCTGGCCTGTGGCCAGATGCAGGTTGATGAGCGCGGCGTTCTTGGCCGTGCCGCTGCTGCTCTGGTTCAGGCCCTGGCAGTACAGGCTCAGGGTGGGTTTGCGGGTGGCGAACCCCTGGCCGTCAAGGCCAGCAAACCACCTTGCGGCAGTGGTCAGGTCGGCCACGCTGATGCCGCAGGTCTGCGCCACGCGCTCGGGCGTGCAGTCGCGCACCAGGGCCTTGAGCTCGTCAAAGCCCGTGGTGTGGGCGCCGATGTAGTTGGCGTCGATCCAGCCTTCCCACAGCATGATGTGCAGCATGCCGTTGAACAGCATCACGTCGCTGCCCGGCTGGATGGGCAAGAACAGATCGGCCATGCCGGCCGTGTCGGTGCGGCGCGGGTCGGCCACGATGACCTTCATGCCGGGGTTGGCGGCGCGTGCGTCTTCGATGCGGCGGAACAGGATGGGGTGCGCCCAGGCCGCATTGCTGCCCACGATGAACAGGCACTGCGCGTGTTTCACGTCGTCGTAGCAGGCGGGTGGCGCGTCAGCGCCCAGGGTCTGCTTGTAGCCCGCCACGGCGCTGCTCATGCACAGGCGCGAGTTGGTGTCGATGTTGTTGGTGCCGATCAGGCCCTTGGCGAGTTTGTTGAAGACGTAGTAGTCCTCGGTGAGCAACTGGCCGCTGACGTAAAAACCCACGGCGTCGGGGCCATGCTGGGCGATGGTGTGGGCGAACCGGTCGGCCGCCAGGGTCAGTGCTGCGTCCCAGGTCACGGGCAGGGCGGCTTCGTTGCGCTGTGCGCGTTGCAGCGGGTGCAGCAGCCGCGTTTGCAGGGTGACGGGGCTGGTGGCGGTGAGGTGCAGGGTCGAGCCCTTGGTGCACAGGCGACCAAAGTTGGCGGGGTGGGCGGGGTCGCCCCGCACGCCGGTGATCTGGGTGCCTGTGCTTTCGATGATCACGCCGCAGCCTACGCCGCAGTAGGGGCAGGTGGATTTGGTTTCTTGCATGGCGTGGTTGGGGTTGTTCTGGCCTCAGGCGCTAGTGAATATTGCGCTGTTAGCTATATTTTTGATAGTGCTCTCGTGTCCTCGCCGGGTACGCATGCGGCGCCCAGGGCGCAACACTTTCCACCGCTCACACACCCACCGCCCTGCGCGCAGGCCCTGCAATGGGTCGCGTCAAATCCGTGGCCACCGTTGCCAGCTCTCCCGCATCCAGGTACACCGTGCCGTCTTCCACCTTCACGGCAAACTTCGGTGTGCAGCCTTCGTCGGGCGCCGAGGCCTGGCCGTCGCACAGGCCGATCGTCCAGTTGTGCAGGGGGCACGCCACATGCGTGCCGAACACAATGCCCTGGCTCAGCGGGCCCCCCTTGTGCGGGCAGCGGTCCAGCAGCGCAAACACGCCACCAGCGTCGTTGCGGAAGATGGCCACGTCCAGGCCCTGGGCACGCGCCACGCGGCGTGAGCCCAGCACGGGGATGTCGTCCACCCGGCAGATGAGCTTCCATTCAGGGGTGCGGGGGGTGGTGGTCATGGGGATGGTCCTTGGTTTTGTGGGGTGGGGTATTGGTGTGCGGGCAGGGCCGTCGCAAGGCAGGCGCTCAGCTGCTGCCCAGGGCGGCATACAGGCCTGTCACGCGGTCCATGCTGGCCAGCAGGTTTTCGCTGCTCACAAACACTTCAGACACCTGCCGAAAGGTGTTGCTGCCGGTGCCCAGGCGCTGCAGGGCGGCGTCGAAGAACACCCACTGGCCGTCTGCCAGCAGCAGCTCCTGGCGGATGCGGTCGTTGGCCTGCGGGGCGTTGCGCAGCAGCTCGGTGGCGCTGATGAACTCGTCGCGTGCCTTGGCGATTTCTGTGGTGGCGGTGGAGGTGTCCACCCCCAGCATGGCCGACAGGCAGAACTTGGCCATGCGCTGGCTCAGCATGCGCTGGCGGCCCGCCACGTTGACCAGCTTGCCCACGGGCTTGCCCGAGGCGGCTTCGTACTGCACCGTGCCCTGGTGGGCCAGCGCCAGCACCTTGGCGTCGGCCTGCAGCAAGGCGGCAGCACCGTCGCGCGACGGGGTGGTGCCCAGCAGTGTGGCCTTGTGGTCGGCCCACGCCGATTCCAGCTTGGTGTAGGTGTCGCGGATGGTGGCCGAGGGTGCGTAGGCCTTGAGCTCGGCCAGCTGGCGCTCGAACAGCACCAGCGACTGGTCCAGCACGGCGCGCGCTGCGGGCGTGTCGGACTTGTGGGCCAGCGCCAGCCAGGCCTTGCCCATGCGCTGGCTCAGCATGCGCTGGCGGCCTGCCTTGTTGATGGCATCGTTCAGGTCGGTGACCTGGGCCTGGGCAGTGCCCAGCGACATGATGCCCAGGGTGCTCCAGGCCGTGGTGTAGCCGGCGGCGGTCAGCAAGGTGCGGCGTTGCATGGTGTGCGGCTCCGGGCGCTTCAGGCGGCAGTCAGCGGGGCAAACTGGCGCGTGTCCACGGCGGCCTTGTCGAACTCGAACCAGGGGTCGGGCTCGCCGTCCAGCGCAAACTGCAGCTGCTCCCACAGCGCCTTGCGGCCTTCGTGGTCTTCGAGGATGCGCTTCTTCACATAGTCCAGGCCCACGCGGCTCACGTAGTGCACGGTGCGCTCCAGGTACCAGCCTTCCTGGCGGTACAGCTCGCAGAACGCGCCGGTGTACTCCAGCACTTCCTCGGCGGTCTTGAGCTTGGTGAAGAAGTGCGCCACCTCGGTCTTGATGCCGCCGTTGCCGGCCACGTACATCTCCCAGCCGCTGTCCACGCCGATGATGCCCACGTCCTTGATGCCCGCCTCGGCGCAGTTGCGCGGGCAGCCGCTGACGGCAAACTTGACCTTGTGCGGGGCGTACATGCGCCACATGGCGCGCTCCAGGTCCTTGCCCATCTGCGTGCTGTCCTGCGTGCCCATGCGGCACCACTCGCTGCCCACGCAGGTCTTCACGGTGCGCAGCGCCTTGGCGTAGGCATGGCCGCTGGGCATGCCGATGTCCTTCCACACGGCCTGCAGGTCTTCCTTTTTCACGCCCAAGAGGTCAATGCGCTGGCCGCCTGTGACCTTCACGGTGGGGATGTTGTACTTGTCCACCGCATCGGCAATGCGGCGCAGCTCGTCGGCCGTGGTCTCGCCACCCCACATGCGGGGAATCACGCTGTAGGTGCCATCCTTCTGGATGTTGGCGTGGCTGCGCTCGTTGATGGCGCGGCTTTGCGGGTCGTCCTTGGCGTCCTTGGGCCAGGTGCTGATGAGGTAGTAGTTGACGGCGGGGCGGCAGGTGGCGCAGCCGTTGGGGGTCTTCCACTCCATGAAGTGAAAGACATCGGCAATGGACAGCAGCTTGTTGGCGCGGATGGCCTCGCGCACGGCCTGGTGGCCGTGGTCGGTACAGCCGCAGATCGCCTTGGTCTTGGGCGTGGCGCTGTAGTCGCCGCCCGCGGTGAACATGATGATCTGCTCCACCAGGCCCGTGCACGAGCCGCACGATGCGCTGGCCTTGGTGTGCTTGCGCACTTCATCCAGCGTGAACAGGCCCTTGTCCTTGATGGCCTTGCAGATGGCGCCCTTGGTCACGCCGTTGCAGCCACAGACCTCGTCGGTATCGGCCATGGCCGATGCCTTGCTCTGGCCCTGGTGGCCCACGTCACCGATGTTGCTCTCGCCAAACATCAGCTTGTCGCGGATGTCGGTCACGCTGCGGCCGTCGCGCAGCAGCTTGAAGTACCAGCTGCCGTCCACCGTGTCGCCATACAGGCACGCGCCCACCAGCTTGTCGTCCTTGAGCACCAGCTTCTTGTACACGCCGCCAAAGGGGTCGCTCATCACGATCTCTTCGGTGTTCTCGCCGCCCTGGAAGTCGCCCGCGCTGAACAGGTCGATGCCCGTCACCTTCAGCTTGGTCGATGTGAGCGAGCCTTGGTAGCGGCCGATGCCGAACTCGGCCAGGTGGTTGGCCAGCACCTTGCCCTGCTCGAACAGCGGGGCCACCAGGCCATAGGCAATACCGCGGTGTGCGGCGCACTCGCCCACGGCGTAGATGCGGGCGTCGGTGGTGGTTTGCAGCGTGTCGCTCACCACGATGCCGCGGTTCACGTGCAGGCGCATCTTTTCTGCCAGCGCGGTGTTGGGGCGGATGCCCACGGCCATCACCACCAGGTCGGCGGGCACCTCGGTGCCGTCCTTGAACTTGACGCTGGCTACGCGGCCCTCGGCGTTGCCCACCAGCTCCTGGGTCTGTGCGCCCATCAGAAAGCGCATGCCACGGTCTTCCAGCGACTTTTGCAGCATCTTGCCCGCCACGTCATCGAGCTGGCGCTCCATCAGCGAGGGCATCACGTGCACCACGCTCACGGTCATGCCGCGTTTCATCAGGCCGTTGGCGGCCTCCAGGCCCAGCAGGCCGCCGCCGATGACTACGGCGTGCTTGTAGGTGGCGGCTGCGTCGATCATGGCCTGGGTGTCGGCAATGTCGCGATATGCCAGCACGCCTTGGAGGTCCTTGCCGGGCACGGGCAGGATGAACGGGTTGGAGCCCGTGGCCATGATGAGGCGGTCGTACTCGGCGGTGATCACGTCACCGTCCTTGCTGGTGGCGGTGACCACACGGCGCACGCGGTCCACATCGGTCACGGTGAAGCCGGTGTGCAGCGTGATGTGGTTGTCGGCGTACCACTGCCAGTCGTTGAGGATGATCTCGTCGATGGTCTGCTCGCCAGCCAGCACGGGCGACAGCAAAATGCGGTTGTAGTTGGGGTGCGGCTCGGCCCCGAAGACCGTGATGTCATACAGATCGGGGGCAATCTTGAGCAGCTCTTCCAGCGTGCGCACACCGGCCATGCCGTTCCCCACCATCACCAGTTTGAGCTTTTTCATCGTGACTCCGTCGGTTCCATCGCCTGGGCGATGCAGAAAACAAAAAAGGCGTCCACACGATGCAGCTCCGACGTTCCATCGAAACCGCATGTGGGGACGCCTTCGTCCATACAACCCCTTGGTGCGCCGTTGCACCGCTGAATTGCGTGGCCCTGCTGGGCCGTTGCTCTGGTTAAGCAATGCCCGTGCCAGGGTTTGTGCACTGATCTGGGGTGACATCACGTGCTCTGCGTGCGGCGGCGCCTGCATGCACCACCTTGGGCACAGAATCTGCATGGGGCTGGTGCATGAGTTTTGAACTGGACATCGGCCACACCTCGCAGGCCGGGCGCAACGAAGTCAACGAGGACTTTGCAGCCCTGGTGCTGGGGCAGGGGCGCGACCGAGAGCGTGGCGCCATTGCCGCCATTGCCGATGGCGTGAGCAGCGGCGGCAAGGGGCGCGAAGCCGCCCAGACCACGGTGAACACGCTGGTGAACGACTACTTCGCCACGCCCGACACCTGGGACACCACGGTGGCTCTGGATCGCATCCTGAGCGCGCACAACGGCTGGCTCGCGTCGATGAACCGGCGCCGCCAGCCTGCCGTGGGCCTGACCACGCTCACCGCTATCGTGCTGCGCGGCCAGTCGTACACGCTGGCCCATGTGGGCGACACGCGCGCCTATCTGCTGCGGGGCGGCCGGCTGCAACTGCTGACCACCGACCATGTGATGGCGCAGCGCGACTTTGCGCACCAGCTCACCCGCGCCATGGGGCTGGACGACCATGTGGTGGTGGACTACAGCCAGGGCGAACTGCACAGCGGCGACCTGCTGGTGCTGCTGTCCGACGGCGTGCACGGCAGCCTGCCCGAGCGCGAGCTGCGCCAGCTTCTGCAGGCGGACGCGAGTGCCCAGGCCCTGAGCGAGGAGATCACGCGGGCAGCCCTGCGCCGGGGCAGCACCGACAACGTGACCGCACTGGTGGTGCGGGTGCAGGGGGCGCTGGAGGCCACCTTGCAGGACGAGTCGCGCCGGGCTCAGCAGCTGCCGGTGCTGCCGCTGCTCAAGGTGGGTGAGCCGGTGGATGGCTTGGTGGTGACGGCGCTGGTGGCCGACAGCGGCATCCACCGCATCTACCAGGTGCGCGACCCGGCCACCCAGCGGTTGTATGCGCTCAAGACCCTGGTGCCCGCTCGCGCGCACGACGCACAAGAGCGCGCCACCCTGGCGCATGAGGCCTGGGTGGCCCGGCGCATGCAGTCCGGCCACGCGGCCGTGCACCTGGCGCGCCTTACCACCTGGCCCCCGGAGCAGGGCGGCACAGCCCCCGGAGCCAGCGCGTTTTATCTGCTGTACGAATGGCATGCGGGCCAGACCCTGGGCCAGCGCCTGCGCGGACGCCAGCACCTGGGCGTGCCGCAGGTCGTGTCGGTGGTGATGCAGGCGGCGCAGGTGCTGGGCTGG
Organism: Acidovorax sp. Root70; assembly: GCF_001428225.1. Lineage (NCBI taxonomy): Bacteria > Pseudomonadati > Pseudomonadota > Betaproteobacteria > Burkholderiales > Comamonadaceae > Acidovorax > Acidovorax sp. Root70. Next base: position 43,688 of record NZ_LMHQ01000011.1, on the reverse strand, counting down.
CTGCACCGGCAAGGCGTGGTGCACCGCGACATCAAACCCGACAACCTGCACTTGGGCGACGACGGCGTGCTGCGGGTGCTGGACCTGGGCGTGGCCCTGTCGGGCCGCGAGCCCGAGGCCACGCGCCGCCTGCACGCGGGCACCCCCAGCTACATGAACCCCGAGCAGTGGCCGGGCTACGAAAAGAACGGAGACCCGGCCGGCCAGTTGCCCGATGCGGGCAGTGACCTGTATGCGCTGGGCGTCACGCTGTACCAGCTGTTGACGCACGGCCGCCTGCCCTATGGCGAGGTGGTGCCCTACCAGCTGGGCCGCTACCACCGCGACCCGGTGGCCCCCAGCCGCCACCACCCGGGCGTGCCCATCTGGCTCGACCACATCGCACTGAAGGCCGTGGCCCGCCAGCGGTCGCAGCGCTTTGAAACAGCGGAGGAGCTGCTGCTGGCGCTGGAGCGGGGTGCGTCACGCCCTTTGTCCGCCCCTGGCCCACAGCCCCTGATGCAGCGCGATGCCACGGCGCTGTGGAAGATCGCGTTGGCGGTGAGCGTGCTGGTGAACCTGTTGCTGGTGTACTGGCTGCTGTTTTTGCCGAGGTGAGGCGGTTGATTTGCTATTGAAAATATAGCTATCTGTGCAGATGGCAAAAGCACTGGACAGTGATTGGACTTGAAATGTGCCGTGGCGCAGTGCGTTGACTGGCCATGCGCCGCTCACGCTGCGTGCGCGTCCACCCTTTTAGCTTCGGCCCACTTCGTTTCACTTTGCTTCGCAACGTGAGCCTTCGCTGGAAAGGTGGCGAGCGCTTGCGCGCTCACCGGCTACGCCGGTCATGCGCTGCGCGCACGTCCACCCTTCTCCGCCCACGTGCGGGTCCAGCGGATCTGCATCACCCGCAGCAGCACCAGCATGGCAGCGGCGCACACCGCGATGCCCACAAAGCCCCACAGGTAGGTGCCGGTGTACTGGCGCGAGAAGCCCATGCCGTTGGGGATGAGGCCACCGCCCAGTGCGCCGATCTCGCCAATCATCGAGCCCGCTACGGCCGTGGACAGCGGCCAGCGCAGCGGCACCAGCTGGAACAGCGCGCCGTTGCCCGCGCCCAGTGCCGCAAAACACACCAGGAACAGCAGCATCGTCACCGGCAAGGAGTTTTCGGCCAGGCCGCACAGCACCATGCTCACGGCAGTGACGGCCAGTACGCCCGTGAGCGTGTTGACGCCACCCCAATGGTCCGACAGCCAGCCACCCATCACCCGCAGCGCCGCCCCCAGAAAGGCCGCCAGCATGGTCAGTTGCCCCGCCTGCACCTTGCTCACGCCAAACTGGTCGTAGAAGTAGCTGGGCAAGAAGGCCGTGAGGCCGATGAAGCCGCCAAACGTCACGGCGTAGATCAGGCTGAATGCCCAGCCGTCCTTTTCAAACAGGCAGGCAATGTGCTCCCGGAACGTGGCATGGGGCGCCAGGTCGGGTGGCTCTTTGGCAAAGACTGCCATCACCACGGCGGGCACGGCCACGCCGACGGCCGCAAAGCCGTAGACCGCCTGCCAGCCAAATTTCTGGGCCAGTGCAGGTGCCAGCAGCGCGGCCACGGCGGTGCCCACATTGCCCGCGCCCACGATGCCCATGGCAAGGCCCTTGTAGCGAGGCGGAAACGAGCCCGAGCCCAGCGACAGTGCCACGCCAAAGCTCGCACCCGCCACGCCCAGCAGGATGCCCAGCGCCAGCAGGTCGTTGAAGGTGTGCACGAACAGGTAGCCATAGCCCATGGCCAGAAAGATGCCCGCCATCTCGACCAGGGTGGCGCGCTTGCGGCCGATGTACTGCGCCAGGATGCCCAACGGAAACCGCATCAGCGCCCCCGCAAAGATGGGGATGGACAGCATCATGCCCATCTGGGTGGGGGAGAGCTGGAAGCTCTCGCGGATGAACGGCGCCATCGCACCGTTGATGACCCACACCGCGCACGAAAAGCCGAAGTACAGAAACGACGCCCACAGCGTGGGGGCGTGGCCGGATTGGAGGAACTGGCGGAATGAAAGCATGGGATTTGCACAAATAAAGGTAGCGGTGTTCACGGCCTTCGTCGGCCATAAAACAAAAAAGGCGACCACACCAGGCGGAATCGGTAAACCGATACAGCCGGTGGGGACGCCTTCGTCCTTGCCGCCCTTGTGTGCGCCGTTGCACAGGGCATGCGCAGCCCTGTAGAGGCCGCTGCAGGAGGTGCTTGCAATGCCTGTGCCAGATGGATTGCACCAACCCGGTGCCCGCGTGCGCCAGCCCCCTGGGCGGCATACCTTGCATGCGCTGATGCCGCAACGCTAGGCGGTTGCGCCCTTGCCTTTTTGCATTGTGTTGGTGCGTGGCACTGCGCAAGGGGCATTGCCAAAGCCGGGCACACCTTCTACCTCAGCATTGCGCAATGGAATATTCTGCATAAATGATATTAATGATGTAAAATTGATGAAAATTTATCAATTGTGCGGAATTGTTTTTCCCCCAGGTCTCGTGAAATTACGCAATTAACGTTTGCTTTTGTCACGGTTGCGTCCTTAAGATGGTTCTCACGCAGGACCAGCGGCGGTGCAGGGGTAGGACTTTTTCTAGGAGTTTTCCGATGAGAATGAATCTTCCAGTCAGTCAGCATGAATATGCGTTCCCCAAGGGCCAGACCCTGGTCTCCACCACCGATCTCAAGGGCCGCATCCTCTACTGCAACCCGATGTTCATCGAGGTCAGCGGGTACGAAAAGGAAGAGCTGCTGGGCCAGCCCCACAACATCGTGAGGCACCCCGACATGCCCGAGGAGGCCTACCGCGACATGTGGGAAACCATTGCCAGAGGTGTTCCCTGGTCGGCCCCGGTCAAGAACCGGCGCAAGGACGGCACGTTCTACTGGGTGATGGCCAACGTCACCCCGCTCATGCAGGGCGACCAGCCCACGGGTTACATGTCGGTGCGCACCGAAGCCACGCGCGAACAGATCCAGGCGGCCGAGGCGCTGTACCAGCAGATGCAGGCCGAGAAGCAGTCGGGCACGCTGGTGCACAGGCTGTCGGCCGGGCAACTGGTCAAAGACACCTTGTGGGGCCGCGTGGCCCGGGCGCTGTCGCTGGGCCCGCTGGGCAAGATGATGGCGTGCACCCTGGTGCTGGTGGTGGCCTCGTGGTGCGCTGCCCTGCTGGGCGGGCATACCGTGTCGCTGGCCTCGGGCGCTGCGTGGCTGGGGGTGGTGGTGCTGGCGCTGGGCATGGCGGTGTACCTGCACCAGGTCACGGTGGCGCCGTTGTCGCAGATGCTGCTGTGGGCCAACCGCATGGCGGCGGGCGACCTCACCCAGAAGATCTCTGCATCGCGCAGCGACACCGTGGGCCAGTTGCAAAAGGCGCTGGCGCAGCTCAACGTGAACCTGCTGTCCATCGTGCGTGATGCCCGTCAGGAGAGCGAGCACATGCAGGTCTCCACCCGCGAGATTGCCCAGGGCAACCAGGACCTGTCATCCCGCACCGAGGCGCAGGCCAGCAACCTGCAGCAGACGGCTGCGTCCATGGAGGAGATCACCGGCACCGTCAAACAGACCGCCGAGTCCGCGCGCCAGGCGGCGGTGCTGGCCACGCAGGCCACCCAGGTCACCGAACGCAGCAGCGCGGCCGTGGACGGTGTCGCCAGCACCATGAAGCAGATCCAGGCCGCATCGGGCCGCATCAGCGAGATCACGCAGCTCATCGACTCCATCGCCTTCCAGACCAACATCCTGGCCCTGAATGCGGCGGTGGAGGCTGCGCGGGCCGGGGACCAGGGGCGGGGCTTTGCGGTGGTGGCCTCCGAGGTGCGCAGCCTGTCGCACCGCACGCTCTCGGCCGCCAAGGAGATCCGTCAGCTCATCGACGACTCGGCCACCAAGGTAACCGAGGGCCATGAAAAAACCGACGCTGCGCAGAAAACCATGACCGAGTCGCTGGAGCTGGTGCGCCGTGTGAACACGCTGATCGGCGAGATCCACAGTGCCTCGAACGAGCAGCTCAGCGGCATCTCGCAGGTCAACTCGGCGGTGGCGCAGCTGGACACCATCACGCAACAGAACGCCGCGCTGGTGGAAGAGAACGCGGCATCGGCTATGCAGCTCAACGGCCAGGCGCAGACCATGACCGAGACCGTGCAGGTGTTCCGCATCGACGCCTCGGCACCTGCCCACTCGCGCGATGCGGTGGCGCTGCGCAAGGAGATGAAGGCCTCGTCCAGCAGCCGGGCGCTGGCGCCGGCCTGAGTTTGCGAAGCCGCTCCGCATTGGGGGCGGCCCATGAACTCGGTCGGCGTCTTGCCAGGGGCCGGGCGCGATGCGGCGAGGCAGGCGCTATGTGCTCTCGCGCACTGTCAGCTCAAACCCCAGATTCACCGAGTTGTGCTCGGGCACCTCACCACGCATCAGCGCCAGCAGCATGCGCGCGCTGGCCTCGCCCACGGCTGCGCGGGGCGTGCGCACCGTGGTCAGTGGTGGCAGCATCTGGTCGCTGCCCGCCAGGTCGTTGAAGCCTGCAATCGCTACCTGGCCGGGTACCGACAAGCCCAGGCGCTGTGCCGCCAGCAGGCCGCCCTGGGCCAGGTCGTCGTTGCAGAAGAACACGGCATCGACGCCGGGGCGGGTGCGCAGCAGCTCTTCCAGCAGTTCACTCCCTAGCCGCATCGACGAGGGCTGCGGGCTCAGCAGCTCCAGCTTGGGGTCGTACCGACCTGCTTCGCGCAGGCAGCGGCGGTAGCCTTCGGCGCGCTGCATGGTGCGAGGGTCCAGCTGGGCCGCAACAAAAGCGATCTTTTGGTAGCCCCGCGCCAGCAGGTGGGCCGTCATGCTGTGGCCCGCATCCTGCTGCGAAAAGCCCACGCAGAACACGCCGGGGGCCGAGGTCATCTCCATCAGGTGTACGCAGGGCACGCCGCTGGCGGCAATCAGGTGGCGCGAAGCCTCGGTGCGGTCAAAACCGGTGACCAGCAAGCCGGCAGGGCGGTGTGCGAGGTAGGTGCGCAGCAGTTGCTCTTCCTCCTGCGGGTCGTAGTGCGTGACGCCGATCAGCGCTTGGTAACCCTGAGGAAACAGGGTGCGATGCACGGCCTCCAGCACGTCCACAAACAGCGCGTTGGATAGCAAGGGCACCAGCACCGGCACCTGCACGCTGCGTTGCGAGGCCAGTGCGCGGGCGGCGGGGTCGGGCACATAGCCCAGTTGCTCTGCGGCAGCTTTCACGCGCTGCACCAGCTCTTGCGCCACACCACGCTCGCCGCGCAAGGCGCGGGATGCGGTGATGGGGCTGACCTCGGCGGCCTTGGCCACGTCGCTCAGCGTGATGCGGCCGCTGGAGCGGCGTTTTGTCTCAGGTTTGTTCAAGGGTTAACCCTCATGGGGCTTGGGGTTGATTTGATTAGGATAGCGCTGTCCAAACTGAAGGGCAAGGCAACGGCAGCCATTTTGGACGAAGTTGCAGAAGTTGCGACAGTTTGTGCGGCATCCACACCGGGTGCCTTTTTTATGAATTGTTTGGATAGCGCTACCAATATGAGTTTTCAAGCGTCACCGACTTTTTTGGTCGTCATGGGCGTGGCGGGCTGCGGCAAGTCCAGCCTGGGCTCGGCCTTGGCACAGGCCGAGGGCCTGCCCCTGATCGAAGGGGATGACCACCACAGCCCCGCCAGTCGCGAAAAGATGCGCCAGGGCATTGCCTTGACCGATGCAGACCGTGAAGGCTGGCTGGCCACCTTGGGGCAATTGCTGCAGGCCCAGCCCCATGGCGTGGTCCTGACCTGCTCTGCGCTGAAGAGGGCCTACCGGGACCGCTTGCGCAACGCCTGCCCCGGCCTGCGCTTCGTCTTTCTGGAGATTGACCGCGCCAGCGCAGGCCAACGCGTGGCGGCCCGCGCAGATACCCATTTCTTTTCCAGCGCTCTGGTGGACAGCCAGTTCGCCACGCTGGAGTCGCCTGTGGGCGAGGCCGGCGTGCTGCGTCTCAATGCGCTGCTGGACCTGCCCACACTGCAGCAACAGGCATCGGCCTGGGTTGCCACACAGGAGACGGTATGAATTCCCCCGCACACCCGCACGAGCCGCTCAGCCGGTTTGCCAGAGTCTCGCAAATGCTGATGGCCGGGAGCCTGGGCGTGATGGCCGTCGCCGTGTTCATCAACGTGGTGCTGCGCTACGGCTTTGGCAGCGGCGTGGCGGCCAGTGAAGAGCTGTCACGCCTGCTGTTTGTCTGGATGGTGTTCATCGGCGCTGCCGCTGCCTACCCGGCAGGCGAGCACATGGCCTTTACCAGCCTGGCGGGCCTGTTGGCCAAACGCCCGGTGGCCTTTGGCGTGCTGACGGCCGTGATCCGGCTGCTGGTGATAGCCGCCAGCACCATGCTGGCCTGGGGCGCGTGGCAGCAGGTGGTGGTGGGCATGGGCAGCCGCTCGGTGGTCATGGCCTACCCGGCAGCGCTGCTGCCGCTGCCGGCTTTTTTGTGTGCGGTGGCCATCGGGGTGATGGCGACCATTGAATTGATTCAACGCAAGCCGCTGGACCTCGGTCATGGCGCTGAGGTGGAGTGACCATGGGACCCGAAGCACAGGCTTTTCTTGTTTTTTCATTGGGCATGCTGGTGCTCATGGGCACCGGCATGAACATGGGTCTGGCCCTGGTGCTCACCGGCGCCGGCATGGCCTGGGTGCTCGACTTCTGGGACGCGCAGCTGCTGGCCCAGAACCTGGTGGCCGGGGTGGACAGCTTTCCGCTCCTGGCCGTGCCCTTCTTCATCCTGGCCGGTGAGCTGATGAACTCGGGCGGCATCAGCCGCCGCATCATCGACATGGCGCAGGCCTGGGTGGGGCACATCCGGGGCGGGCTGGGCTATGTGGCCATCGGCGCCGCAGTGCTGATGGCGAGCATGAGCGGCTCGGCCCTGGCCGACACCGCCGCGCTGGCCACCATCCTCCTGCCCATGATGCGTCAGCAGGGCTACCCGATGAACACCTCGGCCGGGCTGATTGCTTCGGGCGGCATCATCGCACCCATCATTCCGCCGTCCATGCCCTTTGTGATCTACGGCGTGACGACCAACACCTCGATCTCTGCGCTGTTTGTGTCGGGCATCGTGCCGGGGCTGATGATGGGTGTGGGCCTCATCTTTGCCTGGCGCTGGGTGCTGCGGGACATGGATCTGCCCCAGGGCGAACCCCTGCCCATCAAGGACCGCCTGCGCGCCACGGTGCGCGCCTTCTGGGCCATGCTGATGCCGCTCATCATCATCGGCGGTATGAAGACCGGCGTGTTCACCCCCACCGAGGCCGCCGTGGTCGCCGCGTTCTACGCGCTGGTTGTGGCGCTGTTCGTGCACCGCGAGATGAAGCTGCCCGACATCTACGGTGTGCTGGTGCGCGCAGCCAAGACAACCTCCATCGTGATGTTTTTGTGCGCTGGCGCCCAGGTGGCCAGCTACATGATCACGCTGGCCGACTTGCCCAACGTGCTCACCAACTGGCTGGGCCCGCTGGTGGAGAACCCGCGCCTCTTGATGGCCGTGATGATGATCGTGCTGGTGCTGATCGGCACGGCGCTGGACCTCACGCCCACCATCCTGATCTTTGCGCCCGTCATGCTGCCCATCGCGGTCAAGGCTGGGATCGACCCGGTGTATTTCGGTCTGATGTTCGTGCTCAACGGCGCCATCGGCCTCATCACCCCGCCCGTGGGCACGGTGCTCAACGTGGTGGCCGGGGTGGGGCGCATCTCGATGCACAGCGTCATCAAGGGCGTGAACCCGTTTCTCATCACCTATGTGCTGATTCTGGCGCTGCTGGTCGTGTTCCCGCAGATCGTGACTGCGCCCGTCGTCTGGCTGCGCTAGCCGTTTGCCTGTTCCCCTTTCCCGTTTTTCTTGCCAATGGAGACAACCATGAAAACTTTCCGTCGCACCCTGCTGGCCGCCCTGTCGGTCGCTGCCATCACTTGCTCGTTCCAGGCCGCAGCGCAAGACTTCAAGCCGCGCATCATCCGTTTTGGCTATGGCCTCAACGAAGACTCCAACCAGGGCCGGGCCACCAAGCTGTTTGCCCAAGAAGTGGAAAAAGCCTCTGGCGGCAAGATGAAGCTCCGCGCCATTGGCGCAGCCGCACTGGGCTCGGACGTGCAGATGCAGCAGGCCCTGATCGGTGGCGCTCAGGAGATGATGGTGGGCTCCACCGCCACGCTGGTGGGCATCACCAAAGAGATGGCCATCTGGGACACCCCCTTCCTGTTCAACAACGCCAAGGAAGCCGACGTAGTGCTGGACGGCCCCGTGGGCCAGAAGGTGATGGACAAGCTGCAGGAAAAGGGCCTGGTGGGCCTGGTGTACTGGGAGAACGGCTTTCGCAACCTCACCAACAGCAAGCGCCCGGTCAACAAGCTGGAAGACATGGACGGCATCAAGCTGCGCGTGATGCAGAACAACGTGTTCCTCGACAGTTTCAAGACCCTGGGCGCCAATGCCGTGCCGCTGCCGTTCTCGGAGCTCTTCACCGCGCTGGAAACCAAGACGGTGGACGGCCAGGAGAACCCCTACAACACCATCCTGTCGAGCAAGTTCTATGAGGTGCAGAAGTACCTCACCGTGACCAACCACGTCTACAGCCCCTGGATTGTGCTGGTCAGCAAGAAGTACTGGGATGGCCTGTCGAAGGCCGAGCAGAAGGTGTTGCTCGACGCCGCCAAGAAGAGCCGTGACTTCGAGCGCCAGGACACCCGTGCCGAGGCCGACAAGGCGCTGGCCGACCTCAAGGGCAAGGGCATGCAGGTCAATGAACTGCCGGCTGCCGAAGCCAACCGCATGCGCGAAAAGCTGGGCGCCGTGAACGCCAGCATTGCCGCCAACGTAGGCGAAGCGCTGTGGAAGGATGTGCAGGCAGCGGTAGCCCAGGCGCGCGCTGGCAAGTAAGTTCTGACGTCAGGGGGTGGCGGCCCCGGTGCTACCCATACCCGCAAGACACAGGCGAAAAAAAGGCCGAGGCCCCGCAATGGGGCCTCGGCCTTTTGGCATTTGCAATCTTCTACCTGCACCGTGGCGCAGGCGGAGCGAATTACAGCGAGCCGATTTCGCCGGAAGAGATCTGGCCAGTGCGCAGGGCTTCAGCAGCTTGGGCACGCACGGCAGCACGGTCAGCGGTGGACTTGTAGGTCACCACACGCGAACCAGCGGGTTCGATCGAGCGGGTCTGGGCCACGGTAGCGGCTTCGGCTTGCACTTCAGCGCGGGTGCGGTTGGTTTCGAACTTGGTCGCGAACTGCGAAGCATCGGCTTCGTCAGCCTGGGCACCAAAAGAAGCGAGGGCAGCCACAGCAGCGATAGAGAGGAAACGGGCAGTCTTGTTCATGATGAAACTCCTGTGAAATTCAAAAAATATGGACGAGGTGTCTGGAATACGCGAGGGGTGAAGCCGTGGATTCAAGAAGTTGAATCAACCGCCTTCTGCAGGGCCCACGCGGCCAGTGCGCATGGCTTGTGCGGCGGCTTCGGCACGCACAGTGGCGCGGTCGGCCGTGGACTTGTAGGTCACCACGCGGGAGCCAGCGGGCTCCTGGCTGCGCATCTGCGCAGCGGTGGTGGCTTCTGCCAATACTTCTGCGCGGGTGCGGCTGGTTTCGAACTTGGTGGCGAACTGCGAAGCGTCGGCTTCGTCAGCCTGGGCGCCAAACGACGCAAAGGCAGCCACGGCGGCGAGGGAGAGGAAACGTGCGGTCTTGTTCATGATGAAAGTCCTTGAAGTTAAAAAAGCGTCTCAAAAAAACCGGGGTGAAGATTCACAACAACTTGCGTCGCACCGGGTTCGGTGAGTCGCCTTGCGGGTTCGGCTCATCGATGGGATGAACTGTACGCCGATGGTGTTCAGGGAAAAACCACCTAGTCGCGAACTAACTGTTCCAGTATTGGAAACAATCGACCGAGGGCTCTGGGATTCCTGGTTGCCCTCGAAGCCAGGGCGTTTTGCCTGGAATGTCGCTGATCGCCGACAGGCTACAGAAGCCGGTGAAGAGTGCGTGGCCGGTGCGTTGAACATGGGCTTCATCGTGCCGGGCTGGGCAGATGGCGTCGTCTCGCTGCGGTTTCGCTTCTTTTCAGTTTGTTTCGGGTGCGGCGGTATGCAACAGCGCAGAAACATGAGTTGCATTCACCCTGCAACAGGATGATCAAAAAGCGCCGCATATCGGGCTTGCGTGGGTTGCGCGCACGGGGCTTATGGGCTGAAATCTCTCTGTGCCCGTTTCCGTTTTCACGAGGGAGGTTTCCATGACCGCAGTCGCCAAGATTCTTCAGTCCAAACCCGACGCCATCGTCCACACTATCAGCCCCGCCGCATCCGTGCTGGACGCCCTTCAGCTCATGGCTGACAAGGGCATTGGCGCGCTCATCGTGACTGAGGGCGCGTCCATCGTCGGCATCTTCACCGAGCGGGACTACGCCCGCAAAATTGCCCTCATGGGGCGCACGTCGGCCGTCACCCAGGTCAAGGATGTGATGACCTCGGCTGTGATGTTTGTGCGCCCGGACCAGACCAGCGAGCAGTGCATGCAGCTCATGAGCAATAACCGCCTGCGCCACTTGCCCGTGGTGGACAACGGCAAGCTGGTGGGCATGATTTCCATCGGCGATCTGGTCAAGGACATCATCTCCGAGCAGAAATTCATCATTGAGCAGTTGGAGAACTACATCACCGGAACGCATTGAGGGGCAACCCCCTGAGGCGCGGCGCGCCTTCCCCCTTCTTCTCTCGAAGGGCTGCGCCATTCGCGAATGGGGGCGCACCCGGCGCGACGGGGCGGCCCTTGCGCGGGTGCTACGGCCCTGGCATGGGGACGTAAAGAAAAAGGGCTCTGACCGATCTGGTCAGAGCCCTTTTGTTTTGGTTGTCTGCGCTGCTTTCGACTGGGCCGCTCAAGCCGCCTTCTCGACGTGCCCCTGGCGCGTGTACAGAAAGTCGATCACGGCCTTGCGGTAGTGCACATACTGCGGGTCCTCGGCCAGTTCCACGCGCTTGCGCGGGCGGGGCAAGTCCACGGTCAGCACCTCGCCAATCGTGGCGGCCGGGCCGTTGGTCATCATCACGATCTTGTCGGACAGCAGCACGGCCTCGTCCACGTCGTGGGTCACCATCACCACGGTGCTTTGGGTGCGCGTGACGATCTCCAGCAGCTCGTCCTGCAGCTTGGCGCGGGTCAGGGCGTCGAGCGCGCCGAAGGGCTCGTCCATCAGCAGCACCTGGGGCTCCATGCTCAGCGCCCGGGCAATGCCCACGCGCTGCTTCATGCCGCCTGAGATTTCACCGGGGCGTTTTTGGCTCGCGTGGGTCAGGCCCACCAGCGCCAGCGCGGCATCGGTGCGGGCTTTGAGCTGGGCCTTGGTCTCCTTGGCGCCGAACACGCGCTCCACAGCCAGGTAGATGTTGTCAAAGCAGGTGAGCCAGGGCAGCAGCGAGTGGTTTTGGAACACCACCGCGCGCTCCGGCCCCGGGCCCTTGATCTCCTTGTTGGCGCAGAGCAGTGCGCCGTTGGTGGGAGTGGTCAGGCCCGCGATCAGGTTGAGCAGGGTGGACTTGCCGCAGCCCGAGTGGCCGATGAGTGCCACGAACTCGCCCTTGGCAATCGTCAGGTGAATGTCCTTCAGCGCGGGGAAAAGGCCCTTGGCCGTCTTGAAGGTCTGCTCGACGCCGTGGATCTCGATGAACTTGGTGGTGAGAGATGCATGCATTAGGAACTCCTGGTTTTTTCGAGGACCACCGTGGAACCGGCTTTGCCGGGCCACGGGTGGTGCCCCCTTGAGGGGGTGACGTGCCGCAGGCGCGGCTCAGGGGTGGATCAAGTTTTGACCTCTTCGAACGTAAATGCGGTGGCCAGCTTGATGAGCGCGTACTCCAGCAGCAGCCCGACGATGCCGATCACAAAGATCGCGATGATGATGTTCTTGACGTTGAGGTTGTTCCACTCGTCCCACACCCAGAAGCCGATGCCCACGCCACCGGTCAGCATCTCGGCCGCCACGATCACCAGCCACGCGGTGCCCACGGCCAGGCGCACGCCGGTCAGCATGTAGGGCAGCACGGCGGGAAAGAGGATCTTGGTGGCGATCTTCCACTCGCTCAGGTTCAGCACGCGGGCCACGTTCATGTAGTCCTGCGGCACGCGCTGCACGCCCACAGCGGTGTTGATGATCATGGGCCAGATGGAGCAGATGAAGATGGTCCAGATGGCGGCCGGGTTGGCGCCCTTGAACACCAACAGGCCAATGGGCAGCCAGGCCAGCGGCGACACGGGGCGCAGCAGGCTGATGAGCGGGTTGAACATGCGCGACAGGAAGCTGAAGCGCCCGATCACGAAGCCCGCCGGAATGCCCACCAGCGCTGCCATCCCAAAGCCGATGGCCACGCGCTGCAGGCTCATCAGCACGTTCCAGCCCACGCCCTGGTCGTTGGGGCCGTTGCGGTAGAACGGGTTGCTGAACACCTCCAGCGCCTGCAGCCAGGTGTCCTTGGGGCTGGGGATGCTGCCGCCCGTGGTGGTGGAGACCACCGCCCACAGGCCGACGAGCAGGCCCAGGCCACACAGCGGCGGCAGCACGGCCAGCCAGAAGCTGCGCGAGACGGCCGACCAGTCGCGGCCTGCAGCCGTGGTGGCGGGCGCTGCAGGTGCCTTGGGGGCAGATGTCGCAGCCTTTTGGCTTCTTGCGCTGGTGGATGTTGCGCTTGCAGCTGCAGTATTCATAGCATTCTGTGCGGCCACGGGGGCTGCATCCAACGGGGAGTGAAAGACGGCACTGACCATGGTTTTCTCCTGTGCAGGGCTTGCTGGCTGGGTGGTCGGGCGGGCGCTGGAGCAGGGTCGCCGTCAGGCCTTGATCTTGAAGCCGTCGGCGTACTTGGCGGGGTCCTTGCCGTCCCACACCACGCCGTCGATGAGCTTGCTGGTGCGCATCACGTCCTTGGGTACGCTGATCTTCATGGCGCTGGCGACCGACTTGTACAGCTCGACCTGGTTGACTTCCTTGGCCACGGCCAGGTAGTCGGGGTGGCTCTTGAGCAGGCCCCAGCGCTTGTGCTGGGTCAGGAACCACATGCCGTCCGACAGGTAGGGGAAGTTCACCGCGCCGTCGTTGAAGAATTTCATGTGGTTGGGGTCGTCCCAGGTCTTGCCCAGGCCGTTCTGGTAGCGGCCCAGGATGCGCTGGTTGATGGCGTCCACGCCCGTGTTCACATACGCCTTGCCGGCCACGGTTTCGGCCATCTTCATCTTGTTGGACAGGCTGGCATCGATCCACTGGCTGGCTTCGAGCACGGCCATCATCACTGCGCGCGTGGTGTTGGGGTACTTCTTGACGAACTCTGCCGTGGTGCCCAGCACCTTTTCGGGGTGGTCCTTCCAGATGTCCTGCGTGGTGTTGGCCGTGATGCCGATGCCGTCCATGATGGCGCGGTGGTTCCAGGGCTCGCCCACGCAAAAGCCGTCCATGTTGCCCACGCGCATGTTGGCCACCATCTGCGGCGGGGGCACGGTGATGAGCTTGGCGCCCGACAGCGGGTTGATGCCCGCCGCTGCCAGCCAGTAGTGCATCCACATCGCGTGGGTGCCGGTGGGGAAGGTGCCCGCAAAGGTGTATTCGCGCTTCTCGCTGGCCATGAGCTTGGCCAGGGACGGGCCATCCACCGCGCCCTTGTCGGCCAGCGTCTTGGAGAGGGTGATGGCCTGCCCGTTGTTGTTCAGGCTCATCAGCACGGCCATGTCCTTCTTGGGACCGGCGGTGCCCAGGTGCACGCCATAGACCAAGCCGTAGAGCACATGGGCGAAGTCCAGCTCGCCGTTGACCAGCTTGTCACGCACGCCGGCCCAGCTGGCTTCCTTGTTGGGGACGATGGTCACGCCGTATTTCTTGTCGAAGCCCAGCACCGAGGCCATGACCACGCTGGCGCAGTCGGTCAGCGGGATGAAGCCGATCTTGACTTCCTTCTTCTCGGGGGCGTCGGAGCCGGCTGCGTGGACGAGCGCGCGCAGCGCGGGGCTCACACCCACAGCGCCCACGGTGGCGGCCTGCAGCACGGTGCGGCGATTGAGGCTGGTTTTCAACAGATCGGTCATGGGGCATCCCTGGTGGCGTGAAAAACAAAAAAGGCGTCCTCACACCGCGCCGGGCTGCAGCAAAGCAACGCCGGATGCGGGTGGGGACGCCTTTGTCCGTGGTGGAGCCTGGAACGGGTCCGGGGCTCCTTGTCAGCACCGGCCCGCCGTTGGGTCAGTGCTGTCAGTGGTCAGACCTGCATTGGTCTTGCACTGAGCAATGCAAAGCGCGTGCCAGCCTTTTTTTTATGGGGTTGGGATGAATGAATTATTCAAATTTGATAGCAAAGAAGGCATATTGGATTGGCGCTTCAAGGCGATTTGGTTTCAATTCGCCCCTGCTTGGTCGGTGCGGTGCATTGCACTGCCGTTGTGCGCTGCACCATCGCAGTCCAGGCATCGGGGCCGCCGTGCACGCGGCAGGCGCATGGTGGTCCGTGCCAACGGGTTGCAGGGGGTAATGCGGTACCACTGTGCATGGGATCGCAGCGGCGTCGCTGCGCGAATGAGGCGGGTGGGCCGTGTTTTGCGCGGAGCGTGGGCCCCGCGATGGGAGAGGGTGAGGGTTACCCCAGCAGGTCCATCACGTCCAGCATGCGCTGGGCCACGTCCACCAGCTTCAGGCCCTTGTCCATGGCCGTCTTGCGCAGCTTTTCGTAGGCGGCCTGTTCGGTCAGGCCCTGGCGCTGCATGAGCAAACCCTTGGCGCGGTCGATGGTCTTGCGGCCTTGCAGTTCGGTCTTGGCGTCGGCGAGCTCGGCGCGCAAGGCCTGTTCATGCTGGAAGCGGGCCATGGCCACATCCAGAATGGGGCGGATGCGCTGCGGTGCCAGCCCCGCCACGATGTAGGCAGACACGCCTGCCGCCACTGCATCCTTCACGTGCGAGGTGTCCTCGTCGTTGGTGAACATCACGATGGGACGGCGCTCGTCGCGCGTGGCCATCACCACATGCTCCAGCGCGTCGCGGGCCTCGCTCTCGGCATCCACGATGATCAGGTCGGGCTGCAACTGCGCGATGCGCTCGCTCAGGAACACGTCGGCCGGCAGCGTGGCCACCAGGTTGAAGTTGTTCTCCAGCAGCCCGATGCGCAGCGCCCGCGACCGCTCCGCCTGTTCCACAGCGTGGTCGTCGTCGGGGTCGGTGACTGCCAGATCCGGGGCAACCACCACGATGCGCAAAGCCTCATTCATACCCGTGAGCATAAGCAATTTTTACGCCACAAATTGGTGCGCCGGGGTGGTGCACGGCCTTTGAAGGCCCGGCGATGTCCCCTCGCTCCGGGGCTGCACCCATCCCAAGCCCGCCAGGTCGGGGTGCCGTGCTCTGCGTTGCGGGGCCTGAAAGTTGCTAATACTGACACCGTGGGAGGGCATACCCGGTAGCTCGCCCGGTAGGGCGTCGCATATACATCTGGTCACACAGACACACTGAAATGGAGTTTTTTGCATGAACAAGCACATCAACCGGCGCCGCTTCTCGGCCAGCCTGGCCTTGACCGCAGTGGCGACTGCCGCACTCCTGACCGGATGCGGCAAAGTGCCGGACACCATCAAAATTGGTGTGGCTCAGCCTCTCTCTGGCCCGCTGGGTGCGCTGGGGCAGGATCTGCTCAATGGCGTCAAGCTGGCGGTGGAGGAACTCAACAAGTCCGGCTACACGGTGGACGGCAAGCGCGTGACGCTGGAGGTCGTGTCCGTGGATGACAAGGCCGACGCCACCACCGGCAAGGCCGTGGCGCAGCAGCTGGTGGATGCGGGCGTGGTCGCGGTGGTGGGCCACCTCAACTCGGGCGTGAGCATCGAGACCGCCCCCATCTACGCTGCCAAGGACATCGCGCAGATCGCCATCTCTACCAACCCCAAGTTCACACAGCTCGGGTTTCCGACCACCTTCCGCATGGTGGGCAACGACACCCTGCAGGCCCGCGCCATTGGCTCGTTTGCCGCCACCCAGCTGGGCGCCGCACGCTATGCAGCGCTGGACGATGGCACGCCCTATGGCAAGGGCCTGGCCGACGGCGCGGCCGAACAGCTCAAGGCCGAGAAGAAAGAGGTGGTGGTGCGCAAGTCGTTCGACGACAAGACCGTGGCCTTTGATGGCCTGGCCGGGGAGCTCAAGGCCGCCAATGTGGAGGTGATTGTTTCGACCCTCAACGACTTCCAGGCGCTGGCACTGCTCGAAGCCCTGCAGAAGGTGGGCCACACCAAGGTCAGCCTGCTGGGGGGCGACACCATCAAGACCACCGACATGACCAAGGGCGCAGGCATCGTGCAGGGCGTGTATGCCACATCGCCCGTGCTGGAGGCCAAGGAGTTCACCACCGGCAAGCCCTTCCTTGAAAAGTACATCGCCGCTTTCAAGAAGCCCCCGGCCTATGGCGGCCACTACAGCTACGACAGCACCTACGTGCTCTCGGCCGCCATCCAGAAGGCCAAGTCTGCTGACCCCAAGGACATCACCAAGGCCCTGCACAGCATCAACGGCTACGCCCCGGTGATCGGCACCATGACCTGGGATGACAAGGGCGAGCAGCGCTATGGCGCCGTGGGGGTGTACGAACTGCGCAGCGGCAACTGGGAGTTGCGCATGCGGTCCGACCGCTGGTAAACCGCGTTGCCATGGCAGGCCAGCCCCGGGTTTTACACTCGGGGCATGAGCTTGCTGATCCTGGGTATTGAATCTTCGTGCGACGAAACCGGCGTGGCATTGGTCCGTTCCACGGGCAATGCCGTGCCTACGCTGCTGTCGCACGCGCTGCACAGCCAGATCGAGATGCACCAGGCCTATGGCGGCGTGGTGCCCGAGCTGGCCAGCCGCGACCACATTCGCCGCGTGCTGCCGCTGGCCACACAGGTACTGGCTGAGTCCGGCCAGACGCTGGCGGACGTGGACGTGGTGGCCTACACGCGCGGCCCGGGCCTGGCCGGTGCGCTGCTGGTGGGGGCGGGTGTGGCTTGCGCGCTGGGCGCAGCGCTGGACAAGCCGGTGCTGGGCGTGCACCACCTGGAGGGGCATTTGCTGTCGCCCTTCCTCAGCGCCGACCCCCCTGAATTCCCTTTTGTGGCCCTGCTGGTCTCAGGCGGCCACACGCAGCTGATGCGCGTGGACGGCGTGGGCCGCTACGAAATTCTGGGCGAAACCATTGACGATGCGGCAGGCGAGGCGTTCGACAAGTCTGCCAAGCTCATGGGCCTGGGCTACCCCGGTGGCCCGGCGCTGTCCCGGCTGGCCGAACAAGGCGATGCGGCGGCCTTCAAGCTGCCGCGCCCACTGTTGCACAGCGGCAACCTCGACTTCTCTTTTGCCGGGCTCAAGACGGCGGTGCTCACGCAGGCCAAGAAGCTGGGCGATGAGCTGGAAGCACGCAAGGCTGATCTGGCGGCCAGCACCGAGGCCGCGATTGTCGACGTGCTGGTGAAGAAGACGCTGACCGCTCTGAAGCAGACGGGCCTCAAGCGCGTGGTGGTGGCCGGTGGGGTGGGAGCCAACCGGCACCTGCGCGCCCAGCTCAACGCCGCCTGCGCGGCGGCCAAGGTGCGCGTGCATTACCCCGAACTGCACTTGTGCACCGACAACGGCGCCATGATCGCCATGGCTGCTGCGATGCGCCTGCAGGCCGGGCAGCAGCAGGCCAGCACCGAGTACGCCTTTGACGTGAAGCCGCGCTGGCCGCTGGATGCCATCACGGTGTGATTCTGAATAAAAAAGGCAGCGAGGGACCCTCTGCACGAATCAGCGCGCCGTGTGCATCAGGGGCCTCGGGCGGTCTGCCGCGTTGCAAATACTCGCAATAGCTACGGCTATTGCTGTGTTTTGCGCCTTGCAGACCCTCCCGATCCGCTGCGCTCACTTGGCCAGCGAGATTCGTGCAGAGGGTCCCTAGCGCAGGTAAATCATGCGCTAGCTGCTATCTTTTTTGATGTTTAGAACGGATAGTGGCGTGGCGTGGTCTGCACCGTCACCCAGCGTAGTTCGGTGAACTCACGCACCCCGGCCATGCCGCCAAAGCGGCCGTAGCCCGAGCTCTTCACGCCCCCAAACGGCATCTGGCCTTCGTCGTGCACCGTGGGGCCGTTGACGTGGCAGATGCCTGACTCGATGCGCGCGGCCACGTTCCAGGCCTTGGCCACGTCGCGGCTGAACACGGCGGATGACAGGCCGAACTCGTTGTCGTTGGCGCAGGCAATGGCTTCTTCCACACCGTTCACGCGCACCACAGGCTTGACGGGGCCGAACGATTCCTCGCGGTAGATGTCCATCTCGGCCGTCACATGGTCGAGCACCGTGGCCTGCATGAGCGTGCTGTCGCTCTTGCCGCCGCAGACCAGCTTCGCGCCCTTGGCCAGTGCATCGTCGATGAGGGCGTTGCAGCGGTGCACCGTGGCCATGTCCACCACCGAACCCAGCACCACCGGGCCCTTGCGCGGGTCGCCCAGGGGCAGTGCCTTCGCGCGCGCGCCCAGCTTGGCCACAAATTCGTCGGCCACGGCGTTGTCCACGATGATGCGCTCGGTGGACATGCAGATCTGGCCCGAGTTGGCGAAGGCGCCAAACACGGTGCCCGCCGCGGCGGCGTCGATGTCCGCGTCATCCAGCACCAGCAGCGGCGCCTTGCCGCCCAGCTCCAGCACCACGGGCTTGAGGTACTTGGCGCAGGTCTGCGCAATGATGCGGCCCACCTTGGTAGAGCCGGTGAAGTTGATGCGGCGCACCGCCGGGTGGGCCACGATGGCCTCGACCACTGCACCGGCGTCGGCCGGGGCGTTGGTCACAAAGTTCACCACACCAGCGGGCAGACCGGCTTCCTGCAGTGCCTCGATGATGAGGCCGTGCGTGGCAGGGCACAGCTCCGAGCCTTTCAGGATCACCGTGTTGCCGCAGGCCAGTGGCGTGGCGATGGCGCGCACGCCGAGGATGACCGGGGCGTTCCACGGTGCAATGCCCAGCACTACGCCCGCCGCCTGGCGCACGCCCATGGCCAGGCTGCCGGGCACGTCGGACGGAATCACCTCGCCCGCAATCTGCGTGGTCAGCGCGGCGGCTTCTTGCAGCAGGCCAGCGGCCAGGTGCACGTTGAAGCCGGCCCACATGCCGGATGCTCCGGTCTCGGCCGCCATGGCCACCGCAAAGTCGGCCGTGCGGGCCTCCAGCGCGTGTGCGGCCTTGAGCAGCAACGCGCGGCGGGCGTTGGGGCCCAGGGCGGACCAGGCCGGGAAGGCCTTGGCAGCCGCGTCGGCAGCGGCCTTGGCATCGGCCACGCTGGCGGCGGGGGCCGTGGTGGCGACCGATCCGTCGAGCGGGTTGCGGCGCTCAAACGTGGCGCCGCCGGTGGCTTGCACGCGCTCGCCGTTGATCAGCATGGAAATGGCAGTCATGGATGAAAGCTCCTGAAAAAGAACAGATGAAAAAGGGTCGGAAGAGGTATTCAAGCGACGCCGAGATAGGCCTGGCGCACCACGTCGGATTGCAGCAGGGTCGATGCTTCGCCTGAGGCCACGATGCGTCCGCGCTCCAGCACATAGCCGCGCTGCGCAATCTGCAGCGCCTTACGCACGTTCTGTTCGACCATGAGCACCGTCACGCCCTGCGCGGCGATGCGCTGCACGATGGCCAGCAATTCATCGACCATGCGCGGTGCCAGGCCCAGCGAGGGCTCGTCCAGCATCAGCAGGCGCGGGCCGCTCATCATGGCGCGGGCCACGGCCACCATTTGCTGCTCGCCGCCGCTCATGGTGCCCGCGAGCTGCGTGGCGCGTTCCTTGAGGCGAGGGAAGTCTTCGAACGCCCGGTGCAACCGCTCGGCACGCACCCGTGAGGGCGCCAGCCAGCCGCCCAGCTCCAGGTTCTCGGTCACCGTCATTTGGGGGAACAGCTGGCGGCCCTCGGCCACCAGGGCCAGGCCGCGCTGCACGCAGGCGGTGGCGTTCATCGCGGGCAGATCGCTGCCGTCCAGCGCCACGGTGCCTGTGCGCGGCAGCAGCCCGGCCAGCGCCTTGAGCAGCGTGGTCTTGCCCGCGCCGTTGGGACCGACGATGACGGTGATGCCGGGCGCGGCCTGCAGCGACAGGTCTTGCAGCACCTGAAAGCCGTGGTAGCCCGTGGTCAGGTTCTGCACGGTGAGGTGGGCGCCGCTCATGCCGTGGCTCCTTGTTCTTTGCCGCTGGCCATTTCGTCACCCAGATAGGCTTCGATCACCTGCGGATCGCGCACCACCTCGGCGGGTGTACCGTCGGCAATCTTGCGGCCCTGGTGCAGCACCAGCACGCGCTCCACATACTTGAGCAGCGTGGTCACCGCATGCTCGATCCACACCACCGTCAGCCCCCAGTCATCCCGCAGGCGGCGGATGCGCTGGGCCATGGCATCTACTTCGGATTCGGTCAGGCCCGCAGCCACCTCGTCGAGCAGCAGCAGGCGCGGGCGCGTGCCCAGGGCCATGCCGATCTCCAGCAAGCGCTGCTGCGACGGTGTCACGTCGGCGGCGGGGCGGTCGGCCAGGTGCGCCAGGCCCAACATGGAGAGAATTTCCTCCTCGCTACGCAGGCCTTCGGGCCCCTGGCGGTGGCGGCCTGCGAACTGCATGCCAAAGCGCACGTTGTCACGCACCGTCATGTCGGGGAACACGCGCGGCGTCTGGAAGGTGCGCGCAATGCCGTGGGCCGCATAGTGGTGCGGGCCCTTGCCGGTGAGGTTGTCGGCGCCGCTCACCAACGTGCCCGAGGTGGGCGGCTGCACGCCCGAGATGGCGTTGAAGAACGTGGTCTTGCCCGCGCCGTTGGGGCCGATGATGCCAATCAGCTCACCCGTGTGCAGCGTGGCGCTCACCCCATCCACAGCAGTCAGGCCGCCAAAGCGCACGGTCACGGCGTCGATGGTCAACAGGGCTTCAGCCATGGCGTGCCTCCGCCGCAGGTTTGCGCCGTTGCCACAGCGTGGCCAGGCCGTTGGGCAGGTACATCACGCACAAAATCAGCAGCAGTCCCAGCACCATCATGTAGCCGTAGGGCAGCTGCAGGCGCAGCGTTTCGGCCAGCAGGCTGAACACGATGGCCGCCAGGATGGGGCCGCCCAGGCTGGTGGCGCCGCCGATCAGCGCGATCAGCACCGTTTGGAAGCCGATGAAGGGGCTGAACACGGCCGCAGGTTCGATGTACGTCCAGCGCACGGCCATGGCCGCGCCCACGGCGCCTGCAAAGGCGGCGGTGATGCCAAAGCCCATGATCTTTGCCAGGCGCGTGTCCACGCCCAGCGTCTGTGCGCGTTGCTCGTCGGCACCAATGCCCGAGAGCGCCAGGCCAAAGCGGCTGCGCTGGATGGCAATCGCCGTGGCAATGGCGCCCGCCGCAATCAGCAGCACCGTGAGGTACACCGTCTCGTTGCTGGGCACCACCGTGAGCACGCGGCCCACGGTGCCCGACACCTGCTTTTCGACAAAGGTCACAGCGTGGCGGATCAGCTCCGTCATGCCGAAGGTCAGCACCGCAAAGTAGGTGCCGCGCAGGTGCAGCACCGCTGCGCCCATCACCACGGCCACGATGGTGGCGATCAGCGCGCCGCTCAGAATCACCAGCGGCCAGGGCAGCACGCCCAGCAGCATCGCGCTGGTGTACGCACCCACACCAAAGAAGGCCGAGGTGGCCAGCGACAGGTAGCGCGTGGCACCGCAGAACAAGGACCAGCTGGTCGCCAGCGCGATGTACATCAAGCAACTGAGCAGCACCGAGGCCATGAACTCGGACACCAGCCACGGCAGGGTGGCGACCACCGCCACCCCCGCAGCCAGCGCCAGCCAGGGCTTGTTGGAATGTAAGGAAGTCATTTTTTCGAGAACAGTCCGTTGGGGCGCCAGATGAGCACGCCGATGAACACTGCATAGCTCAGCAGCATCTTGAGAGACGGGCTGCTGAAGTGCATGCCCAAGGCTTCGACCACGCCCAGCAGCAGGCCCCCGGCCAGGCTGCCCGCCAGGCTGCCAAAGCCGCCCAGCGTGATGACGATGAGCGCCGTGACGGTATAGGGCTCGCCCATGGATGGCGAAATCTCATACGTCATGGACAGCAGCGTCCCCGCCACGCCCGACAGGCCCAGGCCAATGCCAAACATCATGGGGTGCAGGCGCCGGGTGTTGATGCCCACCAGCTGCGCGCCCGTGGGCGACTGCATTAGCGCCCGCACGGCCTTACCCAGCAGCGTGAGCTTGAGCAGCGCGATCAACCCGGCCGACAGCGCCAGCGCCACGCCGAACAGCACCAGCTTGTTTTCAGTAAAGCGCATGCCCGCAATCTGCACCGGGTCGGCCAGGTATTCGTACCCGCGCAGGTCGCCGCCCCAGATCAGCAGGGCGGTGTTCTGCACCAGGAACATCAGGCCAAAGCCCACCATCAGGCTGCGCGCCTCGAACACGTCCACATTGGGCGCGCGGGCGGCCAAGCGCTTGAAGCACAGCGCATGCACCACCACGCCCAGAGCGAACAGCGCGATGAAAGCCAGCGGCATCAGCAGCAGCGGCGAGATGCCCCATAGGCTGTGCGCCGACCAGGTGAGGAAGGCGCCCAGCATCAGGAACTCGCCATGCGAGATGTTCATGATGCGCATCAGCCCGTACTGCAGATTCAGGCCCATGGCCACCAGCGCGTAGATACCGCCGGTAATGAGGCCACTGGCGACCAGTTCGGCCCAGGAAGTCAGAGACACAGTGTTATTTCCAGGCTGGTTTGGATGTGTTCAGCTGCGCTGTGGCACGGTCCTTAGGCCACACGACCTCGAAATCGCTGCCTTGCCACTGGCTCACGGTTCCTGGGATGGACGCGTTCTCGCTGCCCTGGAATCGAATGCCACCCAGGATGGTCTGGAACTCGTTCTTGGCGATGTGCTCGCGCAGCGCCTTGCGGTCCAGGCCCGCCTTTTCCACGGCCTGTTGCAGGATCTGCAGGCCCGCCCAGGCGTGGCCGCTGGCCCAGCGGTCGGGTTCCTTGTTGAACTTCTTCACGTGGGCGTCGAAGTACGCCTTGGCCTCGGGGCTGGCCTTCACGCTCCACGAGCCCATGCCGATCACGCCCTCGGTGTTGGCCTGCATCACGTTCTTGTAGAGCTGGAAGGCCGTGCCCACCGAGGCGTAGAAGAACTTGGGGTTCAGCCCCACTTCGCGTGCCTGGCGGCTGGCCAGGATGGTGTCGGGCGGGTAGGTGATGCCGATGAAGGCGTCGGGGTTTTGGTCCTTGATGCCACGCAGCACGGGCGCCAGATCCTTCACGCCCAGCGGGTAGCTCTTGCGCTCCAGCACCTGGATGCTGGTCTTCTTCAGCGCGTTGTTCAGCGCGGCAAAGTTTTCGAGGCCGAACAGGTCGTCCATGTAGACGATGGCAATGGTCTTGACGTTGTTGGCCACCAGCATCTCCACCAGCGCGCCCATCATCTTGTCGGGCTGCTGCAGCAGCGAGAAGAAGTAGGGCAGGTTCATGTCGATCAGCTTGCGCGACAGCGCCGTGGGCGCCAGCAGCGGGTAGCCGAAGCGGTTGGCCAGCGGTGCAATGGCGAAGTTGGCGCCCGAACCCCAGGGCGGCAGGATCAGGTCCACCTTGTCGCTGCCCATGAGCTTTTCGTAGGTGCGCACGCAGGTCTCCGTCTCGCTTCGGTCGTCGTAGCCGATGAGTTCAATGGGGCGCTTGGTGCCCTTGACGCTCAGGCCACCCGCTGCGTTCACCTGCTCTGCCCACAGCAGGTAGTTGGGCTCCTGGCTCACCTGCGCGCCGGCCGCCCACGGGCCTGTCCGGGCGATGGCATAGCCGATGCGGATGGGGGCTGCGCTGCCGGTTTGAGCCCACAGCTGGGGGGCCACGGCCAGGGTGCCGACCGTAGCGGCGGCGCCTTTGATCCACTGGCGCTTGGAGGGTTGGTGTGCTGTCATTGTGTGTCTCCTCGGATGGAGCCTGCGTGGTGCAGACCGTGCGGGGATCGTAGGCAGAGGGGCTGGCGCCTGCTGCGCTCAGCGTGCACAAAACGCTTGCCTCAGCGTGCAGGCGGCAGCGGGTTTACCCGGATTTCCACAGTGGGCGCGGGACAAAGCGTGCGTCCGATAATCGCTGCACGACCAGTGGCGCCAGCCGCTGACCTGGAGACACCATGGCCCACCCCCTGATGGAGGTATCCACCGATACCGTGGCACCGCGCGACCGCCTGCACCTGTGGGGCGATGCGGTATGGCGCCTCATTGGCGGGCTGGAGTCCGATGCGTTTGGCGACGAGGCGTTTGCGGGCCACATCACCTCGGGCCAGGCGGGGTACGTGAACCTGTGCCAGCTGGACGTGAGCCGCCACCGCGTGGTGCGCACGCCCAGCCTCATCCGCGGCAGCGACCGCGCCTACATCAAGGTGGTGGCCCAACTCGAAGGGCGCGCCTGCTTTGAGCAGAACGGCCGCCAGGTGTGGCTGTCGCCCGGCGAATGGAGCGTGTACGACACCACGCGCGCCTACGCGGTGAGCAACCCCGAAGCCGTGCGCCAGATGGTGCTGATGATCCCCAAGGAGCAACTGCCCGAGCGCAAGCTCAAGCTCGACGACCTCATGGTGCAGCGCTTTTCGGGCACATCGGGCGTATCGCGTCTGGCGTGGGACACCATGCGCGCCGCCTTCTGTGAACTGCCCACCATGTCCGACGCCGCCGCCGACGGCGTGGCCGATGTGATTACGCACCTGGTGCAGCTGTCGCTGCTGGAGCGCAATGGCCAGCAAAGCCTGCTGTCGCAGCGCGAGGCGCTGCGCGACCGCATCAGCCAGTACATTGACCGCCACCTGGGTGACCCCGACCTCACCATCGACCGCATGGCCCAGGCGCTCAACTGCAGCAAGCGGCACCTGTACAACGCGGTGTCGGATGACGAAGAAACCTTGGCCGCGATGATCCAGCGTCGCCGCCTGGAGGCCTGCCTGCGCGACCTGCGCCACCCGGCGCACGCGCAGCGCTCCGTCACCGACATTGCGCTGTCCTGGGGCTTCAGCAACAGCGCGCATTTCAGCCGGGCGTTTCGTGCGCATGTGGGCTGCAGCCCCAGTGAGTACCGCGCCAGGGCGTGGGGGCCCTCCATGGTGTTGCTCGATCCACCGCTGCTTGCGCATTGAGCGGTGGATGCGGGGCCGGTGGCGTAGCCGCCCGCGGGCGCGGCGCGGCGCGGTGGTTGGTGCGTTGCATCATTTCTTTACGCTGGCTTGACCCACGGGGTACCTTTTGTGCGCAATCGCTGCTCACAATGGGGTTTTCCCTTGCGCCGCTACAGCCCATGCGTTTTATCCACCCGGCCTCTCCAGCCGCTGCGCCCACTGCCCGGGCAGCGCGCCCCCTGCGCCCTCAGCGTCCCCTGAGTCCATCGCACGATGTGCCCTGGCGGCACATGGCCCTGACGCTGTGCGTCGTGCTGGCCGCCACCGGATGCGCCAGCCTCGCCCCGCTGGACGGGACCCCGCCCGTGGTGGCCGTTCCCGCGGCCTGGTCGGCAGCGGGCACAAGTGGTCCACAAGGCGCCGTAGCCACCCCGCAGGGATTCAATCTTGCGCAATGGTGGCAGCGCCTGAATGACCCCTTGCTCACCACACTGTTGGAGCAGGCCTTGAAGGCCAACACTAGCGTGCGCACCGCTCAGGCCGCCTTGCAGCAAGCGCGTGCTCAGGTGGACGTGCAATCGGCTGGCCTGCTGCCCAGCGTGGGTGCATCTGCCTCGGCACAGCGCAGCCGGGCGAACAACAGCACAGGCAACACCTTCCAGGCCGGTTTTGACGCAAGCTGGGAGCCCGATGTGTTTGGCCGCGTGCGCAGCGGCGTGAGCGCCAGCGAGGCCGATGCGCGCGCGGCAGAGGCCAGCCTGGCCGACGTGCAGGTGTCGCTGGCTGCCGAGGTGGCCGTCAACTACATCGAGCTGCGCGGGCTGCAGGAGCGTTTGGCCATTGCGCGCAGCAACCTGGCCAGCCAGCAGGAGACCCTGCAGCTCACGCAGTGGCGCCTGCAGGCGGGGCTGACCACCTCGCTCGTCACCGAGCAGGCCCTCGCAGCGGCCGAGCAGACGGCCGCGCAGATTCCCTCGCTCGAAGCCAGCCTGGCGCAGTCGCGCTACAGCCTGGCTGTGCTGACCGGCCAGGTGCCTGGGGCGCTCGACGCCACCCTAGCCGCCAGCGCGCCCGTGCCGCAGCCCACGGCAGAACTGGCGCTGGCGATACCGGCCGAGACGCTGCGCCAGCGCCCCGATGTGCGGGCTGCCGAACAACGCATTGCCGCCGCCCTGGCGCGCGTGTCGCAGGCCGATGCGGCGCGCTACCCCAGCTTCTCCCTCGGTGGCTCGCTGGGCCTGCGTGCCCTCACGCTCGGGGCGTTATCGGGTGGCAGTGCGGTGACCAGTGCCTTGCTGGGCAGCGTATCCATTCCGCTGCTCGACGGTGGCGCCGCCCGCGCGCAGGTGCGGGTGCAGTCTGCCGCGCTGGAGCAGGCCCGCGTGGCCTACGAATCCACGGTGCTCACGGCCCTGCAGGATGTGGAGAACGCGCTGGTGGCCCTGCGCGGCGACCGCGAAAAGCTGGAACGCCTCACGGCCGCCGCAGACGCTGCTCGCAACGCCGCCCTGCTGGCGCAGCAGCGCTACAGCAGCGGGCTCATCGACTTTCAGGCGGTGCTGGAGACCCAGCGCACGCTGCTGTCCACCCAAGAGAGCGTGGCCACCACCACGGCTGCTGTCGCGGCAGACCATGTGCGCCTCTACAAGGCGCTCGGGGGCGGATGGCAGCCGGCCCCATAGCCCCGTCGCCCCGCTGCCTGCCCCATTTTCTGAATCACCTCCCATGCCCAATACCGAAACCTCCGTGACTTCTACCTCCGCTACGCCCGCCAACACGGCACCCGCTGACCTGAGCGCCTTGCTGGGCGCCGACCGGCCCCGCCGTTGGTGGCAGCGCACCACCGTGTGGCTGGGGGTGGCGGCGCTCGTCGTGGTGGGCGGTGGCTTGTACGCCTGGCAATCGCGCCAGAGCGCCAGCACTGCACCCACCTATGTGACCGAAGAGCTGCGCCGGGGCAATCTCACACTCACTGTGTCGGCCAATGGCACGCTGCAGCCCACGCGCTCGGTCACCATTGGCAGCGAGTTGTCGGGCACGGTGCGCAATGTGCTGGTGGATGTGAACGACAAGGTCAAGAAGGGGCAGCTGCTGGTAGAGCTGGACACCGCCAAGCTCGAAGCGCAGGTGCTGCGCTCGCGTGCCTCTCTCGCGTCGGCGCAGGCCCGCCTGGCCCAGGCCGTGGCCACCACCAAGGAAGCCATTGCCAACTTTGGTCGGCTCGAAGAAGTCGCCCGCCTGTCCGGCGGCAAGGTGCCCTCAGCCTCCGAGCTGGACGCAGGCCGCGCCACGCTGGACCGCGCCCGCGCCGACGAAACCAGTGCGCGTGCCACGGTGGAAGACGCACGCGCCGCGCTGTCCACCGACGAAACCAATTTGTCCAAGGCCTCCATCCGTTCGCCCATCGACGGCGTGGTGCTGACCCGCACGGTAGAACCCGGCAATGCGGTGGCCGCATCGCTGCAGGCGGTGACCTTGTTCACCGTGGCCGAAGACCTCACGCGGCTGCGGCTGGATGTGAGCGTGGACGAGGCCGATGTGGGCTCGGTCAAGGTGGGGCAGGACGCGAGCTTCACGGTCAGCGCCTACCCCTCTCGCCGCTACCCGGCCCAGGTCACGCGCGTGTCGTTTGGCTCCACCAAGACGGACAACGTGGTCACCTACATCACCTGGCTGGAGGTGAACAACAGCGACATGAGCCTGCGCCCCGGCATGACGGCGGCGGCCACCATCACTTCCACCGAGCGCAAGGACGTGCTGCTGGTGCCCAACACGGCGCTGCGCTTCACGCCCGCGCAGGCTGCCGGGGCCGATGCGAAACCCGGGGCGGTTGGCGCCAAGCCTGCCGCATCGGGCAGCGGCAGTGGTGGCGGCATCATGTCGCAGCTCATGCCGCGCATGCCCCGCTCGGGCTCGGGCCCACGCAAACCGGGTGCGGGGGGCGAGGCAGGTGATGGCGCGGGCAAGACGCGACAGGTGTGGGTGCTGCAGGAGGGCACGGCCAAGCCCATTGACGTGCAGGTGGGCATCAGTGATGGCCGCCATACCGAGGTCACGGGCGACGGCCTCACGCCCGGCATGGCCGTGATCACCGACCAGCGCGCAGCCGGGGCCAAGCCATGAGCGTGGCGGGCGACACCCCCATCATCCGCCTGCGCGGCGTGACCAAGGTCTATGGCGAAGGGGCGCTGGCCTTTCAGGCCCTGAAGGGCGTGGACCTGGACATTGCGCAGGGCGACTTCGTGGCCATCATGGGCCCCAGCGGCTCGGGCAAGTCCACGGCCATGAACACGCTGGGCTGCCTGGATCGGCCCACCACGGGCGAATACCTGTTCAAGGGCGTGCATGTGGAATCGCTCTCGCGCGACGAGCGGGCGCGGCTGCGACGGCGCTACTTTGGCTTTGTGTTCCAGGGCTTCAACCTGCTGGCGCGCACCTCGGCGCAAGAGAACGTGGAGCTGCCCCTGCTGTACCGGGGCGAGTCGGCCGCGGCGCGCCATGCGGCTGCGGCCCGGGCACTGGATGCGGTGGGCCTCAAGGGCTGGGAGCACCACACGCCCGCCGAGCTGTCGGGCGGGCAGCAGCAGCGCGTGGCCATTGCGCGCGCCATCGTCACCGAGCCCGATGTGCTGCTGGCCGATGAGCCCACCGGCAACCTCGATACGCAACGCAGCGTCGAGATCATGGAGCTGCTGTGGCGCCTGAACGCCGACCACGGCATCACCGTGCTGATGGTCACGCACGAGCCCGACATGGCGCAGTATGCGCGGCGCATCGTGCGGTTTGTGGATGGGGTGGTGGACAGCGATGCGGCCAACCCGCACCCCAAGGGGCTGGACGCGGATGCGGTATCGAAGGCATCGACCGCAGCGGCTGTGGTCAGCTCGGATGCAGGAGGCCACTGATGCTGCTCAACACCCTGCTGCTGGCGCTACGCTCCATCCGGCGTAACCTCATGCGCTCGTTCCTCACCATCCTGGGCATCGTGATCGGCGTGAGCGCCGTGATCACTATGGTCACGCTGGGCAACGGCGCCACGCTGGCCATCCAGAACCAGATCTCGGGCCTGGGCACCAACCTGCTGCAGGTGCGCCCCGGCCAGCGCATGGGGCCCGGCGGCGGCACGGGCGCCCCGGCCTTCAAGGACACCGACGCCGACGTGATCGCGCAGCAGATCGGCGGCATCTTGGCCGTGGCGCCTGAGGCGCGTGCTGCCGCCACGGCTGTGGTGGGCGGGCGCAACTGGACGACCAGTGTGATCGGCAGCACCAACGCCTGGCTGGAGACCGGCAACTGGACGGTGCGCACTGGCCGCGTCTTTACCGATGCTGAGTTGCGCGCGGGCGCTGCCGTCTGCCTGATCGGCGAGACCGTGCGGCGGGAGTTGTTTGGCACCGCCGATCCCGTGGGCGGCCAGCTGCGCGTGAAGGCGTTTTCGTGCGAAGTGGTGGGCGTGCTGGCGTCCAAAGGGCAGGGCGCGTTTGGCAACGACCAGGACGACACTGTGCTGGTGCCCCTGCGCACGCTACAGCGCCGTGTGACCGGCAACACGCGGGTGAACACGCTGCTGGTGTCGATGAAGGATGGCAGCGACCCCGAGCGGGTGAAGGCCAGCCTCACGCAACTGCTGCGCGAGCTGCGCAAACTGTCGGACTCGGACGAAGACAACTTCAACGTGCTCGACACCAAGCAGCTGGCCGACACGCTCTCGGGCACCACCAAGGTGCTGACCACGCTGCTGGGCGCGGTGGCGGCGGTGAGCCTGCTGGTGGGCGGCATCGGCATCATGAACATCATGCTGGTGAGCGTGACCGAACGCACGCGCGAGATCGGCCTGCGCCTGGCCATTGGCGCGCTGGAGCGCGAGGTGCTGCTGCAGTTCCTGATCGAGGCCGTGGTGCTGGCCGCCTTGGGCGGGCTCATCGGCATCGTGCTGGCCACGGGCGCGTCGCTCGCGCTGTCGGGGCTGATGGGGGTGCCCTACCTGTTCAACCCGGGGGTGAACCTGCTGTCGTTCCTGTTCTCCGCCGGTATTGGTGTGGTGTTTGGCTATTTCCCGGCGCGGCGTGCGGCGCGCATGGACCCCATCGATGCGCTGCGGCATGAGTGAGGGCGTTTGCAGGGAGTTCTGAGCGGAAATACAAGCAAAAAAGGCATGAAGCGCCAGTGCATCATGCCTTGATTGCTATTGAAAATATAGCGATGGCCGTCACGCGCCATCGCTTGGGGAACGGCCAGATTTAGTGAATGGTCAGCGTGGTGGCCTTGCTCACGGGCTCCAGGCGGACCAGCGTCAGGGTCAGCACACCGTTTTCCAGCTTGGCGGTGCTGGCGCTGGCATCGATCTCGGTGGGCAGCTCCCACGCACGCTGCACCTTGCGCGGTGCGCCGTCCACGCTTTGCACCTGCACCACCTGGCCTTCAATGCTGATTGAGAGCTGTTCGCGGGCCAGGCCGGGCACGTCCAGCTGCAGGGTGGTGGCTTTTTCGTCCTGCGTCACGGTGCAGCCGGCGGCGGGTGCTACCGCTGCGGATGCAGGCTGTGCCAGCGCGCCCATCAGAAAACGTTGCAGCGCCAGGTCGGCGGAACGGGGGGCTTGGGCATAAGCGGCGCGGCGGATCACGGGGGCGAAGATCATGGGTAACTCCTATACACTGCGCGGCTCTCGACGTGGTCGCCGCATGGCAGAGAGGTGTGTGCGGCCACGCCGCATTTCAAGGGAAAAATGCCATGAATAAATTGCAATCCGTGGGCTTGAAATCAGGCGCTGCGGCATTACGTCACACCGTTTGGGCGGCCGCAGTGGCCCTCGCCGGTGCCGTGGCGTTGGCGCCCGCCGCGCAGGCGCAGGCGCCAGCCCCCGCCGCCGTGGCCCAGGCCAAGCCGGTCAAGCTGGCACTCATCGAAAGCCTCTCGGGCCCGTTCGCCAACACCGGCGAGGCCGTGTACCGCAACATCTACTGGGCCATGGAGCGCGTGAACACGCGCGGCGGCGTGCAGCTGCCTGCCGGTAGCGGTGGCCCCCGCCCGCTGGTGCTGGAGCGCTATGACAGCAAGGGCCAGAACGAAGAAGCCCTGTCCGCGCTGCGCGCTGCGATCGACGATGGTGCGCAGGTCATCCTGCAGGGCAACTCGTCGTCCACGGCCGCCGTGCTGATCGAGGCCATCAACAAGCACAACGAGCGTGAGCCGAATAAGCGCGTGCTGTTCCTCAACTACTCGGCGGTGGACCCCATCCTCACCAACGAGAAGTGCAGCTTCTGGCACTTCCGCTTTGATGCCCATGCCGACATGCGCATGGCCGCGCTGATGGAGGTGATGCGTGAGGACAAGGCCTTGAAGAGCGTGTACCTCATCGGCCAGGACTACAGCTTTGGCCAGGCCGTGCTGCGCGAGGCCAAGAAGCAGCTGGCCGTCCAGCGCCCCGATGTGGCCGTGGTGGGCGAAGAGCTGCACCCCATCGGCCGCGTGAAGGACTTTGCCCCCTACGCTGTCAAGATCAAGAGCAGTGGCGCGCAGGCCGTGGTCACCGGCAACTGGGGCAACGATCTCACGCTGCTGGTCAAGGCCGCGCGGGACGTGGGCTACGAGGGCAGCTTCTACACCTTCTACGGCAACGCGCTGGGTGCGCCCGCTGCGATTGGCGACGCAGGCATCGGCAAGGTGGTGGCCGTTGCTGACTGGCTGCCCAATGTGCCAGGGGCGCAGAGCGAGGCGTTCTACCAGTCCTTTCGTACACGCTTTCCCAAGCCGCAGGACGACTATGTGCACATGCGCATGCAGCTGATGGTGGAGGCGCTGGCCCAGTCCATCGAGCGTGCGGGCAGCACCGATGTAGTGGCCGTTGCGCGCCAGATGGAGTCGGCCAACGTGCAGCTGGC
Organism: Acidovorax sp. Root70; assembly: GCF_001428225.1. Lineage (NCBI taxonomy): Bacteria > Pseudomonadati > Pseudomonadota > Betaproteobacteria > Burkholderiales > Comamonadaceae > Acidovorax > Acidovorax sp. Root70. Next base: position 11,599 of record NZ_LMHQ01000011.1, on the reverse strand, counting down.
CGGCCAGGGCGGCACCATGCGCGCGGCTGACCACCAGTTCCAGCAGGCGCTGGCGGTGGGCGTGATGGACAAGAAAGGCGCGCCTGGCGTGAAGTTCGACGTGGAAGGCTCGGGCTACGGCTTCCGCGTGGTGCGGCAGATTGCAGCGGCCAAGGCGCAGCAGCCGCACAGCTGCCAAATGCAGCGTTATTGATGCAGCGCTACTGATGCGTGGGTCCGCCCCGGGCGGCCGGGGCGACCGGGGCGACGGCGCTTAGCGCCGGATACGGTGTCCGGTCTTGAACACCCACCACACCACGGTGAGGCACAGGGCCATGAACACCAGCGTCATGCTGGTGCTCACCGCAATGTGCACGTCGGCGTGGCCATAGAACGCCCACCGCAGCCCGCTGATGAGGTAAACCACCGGGTTGAACAACGACACGGTCTGCCAGAAAGGCGGCAGCATGCTGATGCTGTAAAACGCTCCGCCCAGAAAGGTGAGCGGCGTGATCACCAGCAGCGGGATCACCTGCAGCTTCTGAAAGCTATCGGCCCACAGGCCAATCAGGAAGCCGAACAGGCAGAACGTGACGGCCGTGAGCACCAGAAAGCCCACCATCCACACAGGGTGCGCCACCTCGTACGGAACGAACACCCGGGCGGTGGACAGGATGAGCACCGACACCAGCAGCGACTTGCTGGCTGCCGCGCCCACGTAGCCCAGCAGCACCTCCACCCAGTTGACGGGCGCGCTCAGCAGCTCGTAGATGGTGCCCGACCACTTGGGCATGTAAATGCCGAAGGCCGAGTTGGAAATGCTCTCGGAAAGCAGCGACAGCATGAGCAGGCCGGGGATGATGTAGGCGCCATAGCTCACCCCGCCGATGTCGCCCATGCGCGAGCCGATGGCGGAGCCGAAGACGATGAAGTACAGCGCGGTGGTGAGCACCGGCGCAATGAGGCTCTGCATCCATGTGCGGAAGGCACGGTTCATCTCAAAGCGGTAGATGGCGCGCACGCCATGCAGGTTCACACCGGTCATGCTGGGATCGCTTTCTGGGCCGAAGGGGTGGGGGCCTTGTCCTGGTGCACCAGGCTCACGAAGATGTCCTCCAGCGAGCTTTCGCTGGAATGCAGGTCCTTGAAGTCGATGCCGTGCTCCGTCAGGGCGCGCAGCAGGGCGGCGATGCCGGTGTTTTCCCGCTGCGTGTCGAAGGTGTAGGTCAGCACGGTGCCGCCCTGGCTCAAAGACAGCGGCCAGCGGGCGAGCGTTGCGGGCACCTGCTCCATGGGCTGCTGCAGTGTGATGGCAAGTTCCTTCTTGCCCAGCTTGCGCATCAGCACGGCCTTTTCTTCCACCACGATCAACTCGCCCTTGCGGATCACGCCGATGCGGTCGGCCATGTCCTCGGCTTCTTCCAGGTAGTGGGTGGTCAGGATGATGGTGGTGCCCGCGTCGCGCAGCGCCCGCACCAGGCGCCACATATCGTGGCGCAGCTCCACATCCACACCCGCGCTGGGTTCGTCGAGGAACAAAATCTTGGGCTCATGCGACAGTGCCTTGGCGATCAGCACGCGGCGTTTCATGCCGCCCGACAGCGCAAGGATCTTGTTGTCCTTCTTGTCCCACAGCGACAGGTCCTTGAGGATCTTCTCGATGTACGCGGGGTTGGGGGCCTTGCCGAAAAGCCCACGGCTGAAGTTCACCGTGGCCCACACCGTCTCGAACGAGTCGGTGTGCAGCTCCTGGGGCACCAGGCCAATCGCAGCACGTGCTGCGCGGTAGTCGCGTACCGTGTCGTGCCCATCTGCCGTGACGGACCCTGCCGTGGCATTGCTCATGCCGCAAATCACGCTGATCAGCGTGGTCTTGCCCGCGCCATTGGGGCCCAGCAGGGCAAAGATCTCGCCGCGCCGGATGTCCAGGTCGATGTTCTTGAGTGCCTGAAAGCCGCCGGCGTAGGTTTTGCTCAGGCCGCGTACGCGGACGATGGCGTCCGGGTCGGGTGCTGGAGAAGGTGATGCAGGCATGGGGAAGGTTCTCTTGGAGGACCAGGGCGCGCCGCCTTGGCCGGGCCGCTGTGCAAGCGGTCAAAGCCGGGCATTGTGGACTGACTTGCGCAAGCGTGCTGGGCGCGGGCTCCGTGCCCGCAGAGCCTCCCCGGGTTCAGCCGTTTAGCGAGTGGTTCGCGGCAGTGGGTTAGCGGTCAGCGCGCCGCCGCCACCTCGCGCCCCAACTCGATCACGGCCATGGCGTAGTAGCTGGACCAGTTGTAGCGCGTGACCGTATAGAAGTTCTCGGTGCCCGCCACATAGCTGGCGGGCTCGCTGCCGTTTTGCAGCTCCACGAGTGCGAGCGGGCCCGTGTGCTGCGCACCCTGGGCATCCAGCACGGCGCCCTTGACCTGCATGCTGGCGGCACTGAAGGTGGGTAGGATGTCGGGCGCGAGCAGGTCGTCCAGCTGCAGGCGCGCATTGTCGAACTGCACGCCATAGTGCGTGGGCATGCCGGGCGTCCAACCGTGGCCGCGGAAGTAGTTGGCCACCGAGCCAATGGCATCGGCCGGGCTTTTGAACAGGTCCACGCGGCCGTCGCCATCAAAGTCCACCGCGTAGCGCACCCAGCTCGATGGCATGAACTGACCCAGGCCCATGGCGCCAGCGTAGCTGCCGCGTGGCTCGAAGGGGTCGGTATTGCTGCGGTTGGTGAGGCTCAGGAACTGCTCCAGCTCGCGGCGGAAGAACTCGGTGCGCTCCTTGGCGCGCGGGTGGGCCGAGGGGAAGTCAAACGCCAACGTAGCCAGTGCGTCCATCACGCGGAAGGTGCCCATCTGCTGGCCGTAGATGGTCTCCACCCCGATGATGCCCACGATGATCTCGGCGGGCACGCCAAACTCGCGTTCGGCACGCTCCAGCGTGGCCTGGTTTTCCTGCCAGAAACGCACGCCTGCACGGATGCGAATGGGGTCGATGAAACGGCTGCGGTACACACGCCAGTTCTTGGCCGTGCCCTTGGCCGGAGGCAGCATGAGGCGCGGCACCTGGGGCAGAAAATGCGCCTGGCCGATGGCCTGACGCACCCATTCGCGGTCCAGGTCGCGGCGCGCGGCCAGGTCGTCGGCAAAGTCCATGGCCTCGGGGCGCGATGCATAGAGCACCGGGGCCTTGGCACTGGCCCGCCCCTGGTGGGCCTGGCCGGCTTTGGCATGAGCCTTCTGGGCTGCTGGTTTGGACTGGTTTTCGGGCTTTGCGCTAGCGGGTAATGCACAGGCAGCTATCAAAAAAATAGCTGCTGCGGTCCATGGTGCTGTCTTCTTCATGTCAATGGTTCGTCATGTTGTGGCTCCCTCGAGCGTCCGATACCGGCGCGCTCCAAGACCAGGGATGCCAAGCAAGGGCCGCCCCGCAGCGAGGGCATCGTCCCCCTTCCCGCGCAAAGCGCGAGAGAAGGGGGAGGCGGCGCAGCCGCTCAGGGGGATGCTTCACTGCTTCGGCCAGGCAATGCTGCGGAATTCCCGCCGCAAATCGCCCAGGGCGGCCTCGGGGTGGGGGGCGTAGCGCAGGCGCTCCAGCCGCAGCAGCCAGTCGGCTACCGGCGCAGCGGGTGCGCCGAATTGTGCCTGCACCCGCTCAGCCATGGCCCGCGGCGGCAGGGTGTCGGGCACCACCAGCCCGGCGCGAGCCAGGCGCTGGCGCGCTCGGGAGAGCAGTCGCAGCCAGGGGTCGTGCTGGCTGCGCTCCCACAGGCTCCAGCCCATGCCCCCAAGCGCTGCCACGATGATCAGGATGCCCAGCACCATGGTCAGGTCCTGCCAGCTGGGCGACTCAAAGCCCAGAGACTTGAGCAGGTCCAGCTGGCGGCTTTGGGTGTAGTTGAGCACCCACTGGTTCCAGCTGTTGTTGACGGCCTCCCACACGGCGCGCAGGTTCTGCGCGACGCCCGGGCTGATGACCGTGCCCATGGCAGTGGCAAAGGCTCCCTGGGGCGCGCGCAGCCGCTGGAAGGCGCCGGTGCGACCGGGCGACACCGCGCCCGTCGGGTCCACCCGCACCCAGCCCCGGCCGGAGAGCCAGACTTCGGCCCAGGCGTGGGCGTCGCTCTGACGCACGGTCCAGAGCTTGTCCACGGGGTTGCGGTCGCCGCCCTGGTAGCCGGTGACGATGCGGGCCGGAATGTCGAGCGCGCGCATCAGCACCACAAAGGCCGAGGCAATGTGTTCGCAAAACCCCTCCTTGCGGTCAAACCAGAACTCGTCGGCTGTGTGCTGGCCGTACACGCCGGGTTCCAGCGTGTACACGTATCCGCCAGTGCGCAGGCGGGTCAGGGCGGCGTTGACCAGCGCCTCGGCGTTGTCCTGCGAAGGGTTGGGGTTGAGCTGCGGGTTGCTGCGCAGCTCCTGCGCCAACGCCAGCGTGCGGGGGTTGAAGCCCGCAGGCAGCTCGGTGTAGACGCGCAGAGCCGCGTTGGGGGCACTGGGGCCATGCTCGAACTGCGTATAGCTTTCTGCCTTGTAGCGCACTACGTCGTTGATGGCACGGCTGGTCAGCCACTGCAGGTCCTGCGTCATGAAGGTGTCCATGCCCGCGACGGCAGGTTTGTCCACGGCGGCGTCCAGCAGCAGCAGCCAGGGGCGCTGGTGAGGCTCCAGCGTCACTTCGTAGCGCACGGGTTGGCCGCGCACGCGCAGGTTGGCCGCAGTGCTGGCGCGCGCCTGCGACAAGTCGCCCGGGCGGGGCGATACCGGGTGCCACTCGACACCGTCGAAGGTACCGAACACCGGGCCGCGGAAGTACAGATCGCTTTGGGGAGGCGCGGCGCCGTCAGGAGTGTCAAACCGCACGCGCATGGCCACGGTGTCGTCCAGCGCCAGCTCGGCAATGTTGCCGACCTTCATCACACCCGACAGGCCGCTGCGCCCGCTCATGGTGTCGCTGGGCATGCCCCACAGCGGCGCCATGCGTGGGAACAGCATGAACAGCGCCGCCATAATGGGCGCGCCCAGCAGCGCCATGGTGCCCGCCGTGCGCAGCGCTTGCGACAGGGGAGGCCGCCCCACGGGCATGTGGGCGTTGACCAGGGCCGTGAGCAGCCCCAGCAGCGCCACCAGCATGGCGGCGGCCGTGAACAGCGACTGCGAGAAGAAGAAGTTGCTGAGCATCGTGAAGAAGCCCAGGAAGAAGACCACCAGCGCATCGCGCCGTGCGCGCAGCTCCAGCATCTTGAGCGCCAGCAGCATCACGATCAGCGTTACTCCCGCGTCGCGGCCCAGGATGGTGCGGTGCGTGTACAGCGTGCCTGCCACAGCCAGCACCAGCGGAATGGCCAGCACCCAGCGTGCGGGCAGTGGGCGGCCCTTGAAGGCCAGCCAGCCGCGCCACAGCATCAATCCGGCCGCCAGCAGGCTCGCCCAGGCGGGCAACACGTTGACCTGCGGGGCGATGACCCACGCAATCACGACCAGCAGGAACAGCGTGTCGCGCGCGTCGCGCGGCAGTGCGTTGAGCGTCTGACGCAGGGTCATGGCTGCGCGGCGGTGTGGAGGGCGATGGATTTCATTTTGCTACTAATTTGATAGCTATTAAGGCAATATGAACATGCGCTTGTGGCCAATATGGACTGAATTAAGCGGCAGCGGGTCAACACAGGGCCAATGCCTCCAGGCAGCGGCGGCGGTGGGCCGCACCGGTGTCGGGCGCGATCTCGGTGCTGGGCAAGCGCAGGCCATAGTCCAGGCCCAGGCGGTCGGCCTGCAGCACCCAAGCCGTCAGTCGCGACACGCGTGCCTCGTGGTTGGGCAGGGCGGCGTGGGCCAGGTCCAGCCACAGCTCGTGCCGCTGCGCCTGTTGCGCGTCACGGCTCACCAGATCGTCGGTGCCGGTGGCCAGCGACTTGGCGGCCTTCTTCCAGACCACCAGCTTGAGCGGGTCGCCCCGCCGGTAGGCCCGTACACCGTCGAATTCGCCAATGCCCTGCGACGGCGCATTGCCCGTGCCCCCGGCGCGGGGCTCGCCCGGTGGCAGGGGCTGCGGCGGCACTTCGGGTGCCGGGTACACCAGCACCTCGGCAGCGGGGCGCCAGTAGGTCCACACGCGGAAGGTGCCGAGCGGAAACCGCGTCTCGGCCGTCAAGGTGGGCACGCGGTGCAGCCCCCGGCGACCCGGCTGGAAGGCGACCTGCACGCTGGCCTGGCCCTGGGCAGGCACGTCGGTCCAGGCCCAGTGGTGTTCGGCCTTGCCGGCGCCGTGCACCGCCAGGGCAATGCCATAGCGCGGCGACTTGCGATCACTGGACAGCTGGATCTCAAACGCCGTGCTGGTGCCCAGAAAATGCGGCTCGGGCGCTTTCAGGTGCAGCGTCAGCCCGCGCAGGTTGGCGTGGCAGATGTGCATGCCCACCACCGCGCTGCCCGCCAGCAAAAAGGTCAGCAGGTAGCCCAGGTTGAGCTGGTAGTTGATGGAGGCCACCAGCAGCACCACGAGCGTGAGCGCCAGCATCCAGCCCGAGCCGGTGGGCAGGATGTAGACATTGCGCTGGGTGAGCTGCAGCGTGTCGGACAGCGGCAGGCGTGCCTGCCACCAGCGCTGGAAGCGCCTGCGAAGGCGCGCCACGGGGCTGAGCCGCGCGGCCAGGCTGCGCCAGCCCGTGGGCGTTGCGAGGGATGGGTGGGCGGCGGATTCCATTGGTCAGGGCAGCGGCACGGCGTCGACCATGGCGCGCACCTGCTCGACCGCGCCGCGCCCGGCGTCGCCCACGGGCACCAGGCGGTGGGCAATGGTTTGCGGCAGCACGGCCTGCACATCGTCCGGCGCCACATAGTCGCGCCCGCTGATGAGGGCCTGGGCCTTGGCCGCGCGCAGCATCGCAATGCCCGCGCGGGGCGACAGGCCCTGCAAGAACCAGCGGCCCGAGCGGGTGGCGGCGATCAGGTCCTGCACATAGTTGAGCAGCGGATCGGCGGTGTGCACGGCCTGCACCTGGCGCTGCAGTTCGGCCAGCTCCTCGGCGGACAGCAGGGGCAGCAGGCTGCTCACCATGTCACGCCGGTCGTCGCCCGACAGCAGCAGCCGCTCTGCGGCGCGGTCGGGGTAGCCGATGGAGATGCGCATCAAGAAGCGGTCAAGCTGCGACTCAGGCAGCGCAAAGGTGCCCAGCTGGTCGTGCGGGTTCTGGGTGGCGATCACGAAGAAGGGGTGGGGCAGGGCGCGGGTTTCGCCCTCGACCGAGACCTGCTTTTCTTCCATGGCTTCGAGCAGGGCGCTCTGCGTTTTGGGGCTGGCGCGGTTGATCTCGTCGGCCAGCAGCACCTGGGCAAACACCGGGCCGGGGTGGAACACAAAGGCTTCCTTGCCGCGTTCGTATACCGACACGCCGGTCAGGTCGCTGGGCATCAGGTCCGCAGTGAACTGGACGCGCGAGAACTGCAGCCCGAAGGTGTGGGACAGCGCGTGCGCCAGTGTGGTCTTGCCCACGCCAGGCACGTCTTCGATGAGCAGGTGGCCCCCCGCCAGCAGGCAGGCCACGCAGTCCTGAACCTGGGCCTTTTTGCCCACGATCACCGTGTTAAGCTGATCTAGGAGCGATTTGATCTTGTGCTGTGCATTCATGGCACGACGTTATCCGAAAAACGGCAAAAAATGCGAGACGCGGGGACAAGACTGTGAGCAAGACGGGCTATTTCACCCACCGGGATTGTTGGAAGCACGAGATGGGCCCGGGCCACCCCGAATGCCCCGAGCGGCTGGATGCGATTGAAGACCGTTTGCTGGTCACCGGCGTGGGTGACGCGCTGGAGCGCTACGAGGCCCCTGAGGCCTCCCTGGCCGACATCGAGCTGGCCCACGGCCGCATGCACATTGCGGCACTGCGTGGCCTGTCCGACCGGCTCAACGAAGAGCTGATGGCTGGCGGCCCGAGCTACGCGCAGATCGATACCGACACCTCCATCAATGCCCATACCTGGAAGGCGTCCCTGCGTGCCGCAGGTGCCGCGCTAGCTGCCACCGATGCGGTGATGGCGGGCGAGGTCGAAAATGCGTTCTGTTCCGTGCGCCCCCCAGGGCACCATGCCTGCCGCGACAAGGCCATGGGCTTTTGCTTTTTCAACAACGTGGCGGTGGCGGTGAAATATGCGCTGCAGCGCTACAACCTGCAGCGCGTGGCGGTGGTGGACTTTGACGTGCACCACGGCAATGGCACCGAAGACATCCTGGCCAATGACCCGCGTGCGCTGATGGTGAGCATCTTCCAGCACCCGTTCTACCCCTACAGCGGCGACCACGATCCCGCCCCCAACATGGTCAACGTGCCCGTGCCGGCCTACACGCGCGGCATGGACATCCGCGAGATCATCGAGATGATGTGGATGCCCCGGCTGGAGGCCTTCAAGCCCGAGATGATTTTTGTGAGCGCGGGCTTTGATGCCCACCGCGAGGACGACATGGGCCAGCTGGGCCTGACCGAGCAGGACTACACCTGGATCACCCAGCGCGTGAAGGACGTGGCCCGGCGCTACTCCAAAGGCCGCATCGTGTCGTGCCTGGAGGGTGGCTATGTGATGGGGCCCCTGGCGCGCAGTGTGGAAGCGCATCTGCGAGTCCTGGCGGATCTGTGAGCCCCCTGACGGAGGGCGCTACCGGTGCTCTGGCAAGACTGCCTCCACGGCAGCGCTGGCCTGGAGGCCTGCCGGTTTCGGCGGTGCCGGTCATGCAAAACACTGGAGAAGAATGATGACGAATTCCAATGATCTGCTGCACATTGCCCGCGACACACGCGGCGTAGTCACCCTGACCCTGAACGACCCTGCCCGCTTCAACGCGCTGGGCAGCGAGATGCTCACAGCCCTGCAGCAGGCGCTGGACGATGCTGGCCGCGACGAGTCGGTGCGTGTGGTGGTGCTGGCGGCAGCCGGCAAGGCGTTTTGCGCGGGCCACAACCTCAAGGACATGGCGGCCCACCCGGAGCTGGCGTATTACCAGAAGCTGTTTGCACAATGCAGCCGCATGATGTTGACCATCCACAAGCTCAGCGTGCCTGTCATTGCGCGGGTGCAGGGCATGGCGACGGCTGCGGGGTGCCAGCTGGTGGCGCAGTGTGACCTGGCCGTGGCGGCCGACAGCGCGAGCTTTGCGACCAGCGGTATTCACTACGGTCTGTTCTGTGCCACGCCCAGCGTGCCGCTGGTGCGCAATGTGCCTGCCAAGCGGGCAATGGAAATGCTGCTCACCGGTGACTTCATCGATGCGCCCACCGCGCTGGCGCAAGGGCTGGTGAACCGCGTGGTGCCCGCCGACGCGCTGGATGCCGAAGTCGAGCAACTGGTGCAATCCATCCTCCAAAAGCCGCGCGTGGCTGTGGCCATGGGCAAGGCGCTGGTGTACCAGCAGCGCGAGCTGGGCATCGATGCCGCCTACCAGCTGGCCGGCCAGACGATGGCCACCAACATGATGGACGAGGCCGCCCAGGAGGGCGCCCGTGCGTTTGCCGAGAAGCGCCAGCCCGCCTGGAAGCGTTGAGGCCTCGTACGATGGACAAGCCGATGCTCGACGACGTGGGCCTGTGGGTGCAGGCCTTTCTCAGCCCCACGGTGCTGGTGGAGCTGGCCGTTCTGGCCGTCTGCGTGGGCCTGGCTTGGGGGCTGGTGGCGCTGCTGCAGCGCGGCCTGCGCCGAGGCGACCCGCGCTCGATCCTGTTTGGGGTGCGGATTGTGGACGGCGCGCTGTTCCCGCTGGTGCTGCTGAGCCTGGCCTACATCGCGCGCACCTTGCTGCACCATTGGGTGGCGCTGGCGGCATTCAAGATTGCGATCCCCGTGCTGGTAGCGCTGGTGGTCATTCGCATCGGCGTGAAGGTGCTGCAGGTGGCCTACCCGGACGCTGCCTGGGTGCGGCCCATCGAGCGCTCCATCTCCTGGATGGCGTGGCTGGGCATGGTGCTGTGGGTCACCGGGCTGCTGCCGCTGGTGCTGGACGAGCTGGACCAGATCCACTGGAAGGTGGGCGGGGCGACGCTGTCGGTGCGCACCATCATCGAAGGGGCGGTCACCGCCGCAGCGGTGCTGCTGATTGCCTTGTGGATCTCGGCGGCCATCGAGTCGCGCCTGCTGCGCTCGGCCACGGGGGCCGAGCTGTCGCTGCGCAAGGCAGTGAGCAATGCGGTGCGGGCGCTGCTGGTGTTTGTGGGCTTGCTGGTGGCCTTGTCGTCGGTGGGCATCGACCTGACTGCGCTGTCGGTGCTGGGTGGTGCGGTCGGCGTGGGCATCGGCTTTGGCCTGCAGAAGCTGGCGGCCAACTATGTGAGCGGGTTTGTGATCCTGGCCGAGCGCAGCATGCGCATTGGAGACAACGTCAAGCTCGACACGTTCGAGGGGCGCATCACGCAGATCAATGCCCGCTATACCGTCATCCGTTCGCCGTCGGGCCGCGAGTCCATCGTGCCCAACGAGCTCCTGATTACCCAGCGGGTGGAAAACCTGTCGCTGTCGGACCCGCGCGTGTGGATGTCCACCGTGGTCAGTGTGGCCTACGAGAGCGATGTGGACCAGGTGGCCCAGTTGCTCACCAACGCCGCCCTGGCCAGCCCGCGGGTGCTGCGTGACCCGGCCCCCAGTGCGGCGTTGTCAGCCTTCGGTGCTGATGGGCTGGAGTTCACCGTGGGGTTCTGGATTGCGGACCCTGAAAATGGGTCGTTGGGACTGCGCTCGGACATCAACCGGGCCATCCTGAGTGCGCTGCGGGCCCACCAGATCGAAATTCCCTATCCCCAGCGGGTCATGCATGTCCAGGTCGATGGCGCAGTCCCGGCTGCGATGTCGCCGGGCGGGACTCCCGCGCCAGCACCCGCTTCTGCGGGCTGAGCCGGGGGCACGCCGATGTCCTCGTGGGTGCCCGGTAGCGCAGGCGACAGCCCACTCTAGACACTGGCCTTGTGCACTCGCCTATAATTCACAAAAAGCACGATCGTTCTTTTTTTGTGATTGTGCCGTCTGTGTGGTGGCTCCGTAGCGCTTTCGCTGCAGTGCGACATAGAATGTTCTAGTTTACGTAAACGTCAATTCAACCAACTCTCTAGGAGCCGCAGCAATGAAGGTCTTGGTCCCTGTCAAGCGCGTGGTGGACTACAACGTGAAGGTCCGCGTGAAGTCGGACAACACGGGTGTGGACATCGCCAACGTGAAGATGAGCATGAACCCCTTTGACGGGTGGACTACAACGTGAAGGTCCGCGTGAAGTCGGACAACACGGGTGTGGACATCGCCAACGTGAAGATGAGCATGAACCCCTTTGACGAAATCGCCGTTGAAGAGGCCGTGCGCCTGAAAGAAAAAGGCCTGGTGACCGAAGTCATCGCTGTTTCCTGCGGCGTGGCCCAATGCCAGGAAACCCTGCGCACTGCCATGGCCATCGGCGCCGACCGCGCCATCCTGGTCGAGACCGATGCCGAACTGCAGCCCCTGGCCGTGGCCAAGCTCTTGAAGGCCCTGGTGGACAAAGAGCAGCCCGGTCTCATCATCCTGGGCAAGCAAGCCATCGACGACGACGCCAACCAGACCGGCCAGATGCTGGCGGCCCTGGCCGACCTGCCCCAGGCCACGTTCGCCAACAAGGTCGAACTGGCTGC
>NZ_LMHQ01000010.1:0-92861 GCF_001428225.1 Acidovorax sp. Root70 | reverse complement strand
AAGATCTCCGCAGGCGAAATCGGCAACGCCATGTAATTGCCAAGGCCCCATGCGCACGGCATGAGGGCTTTGTGAGAAGTGCCAATGCAAATGCAAAAGGCCGGGGCCCTGTGAGGGGCCCCGGCCTTTTTGCTACGTCTCTGCACACGTAGCGCAATGGCTTATGGGATCAGCGTGACCCCGGTCTTGGCCTGCAGGGCCTCGAAGGTCACGCCAGGAGCCAGCTCCACCACCTTCAGGCCTTGCTGAGTTACGTCCATGACGGCCAGGTCGGTGATGATGCGGTCCACCACGCCCACGCCCGTGAGGGGCAGCGTGCATTGGGGAAGAATCTTCAGGTCTTCAGTGCCGTCCTTCTTGCGGGCCACGTGCTCCATGAGCACGATCACGCGTTTGACGCCAGCCACCAGGTCCATCGCGCCGCCCATGCCCTTGACCATCTTGCCCGGGATCATCCAGTTGGCCAGGTCGCCCTTTTCGCTGACCTGCATGGCGCCCAGGATCGACAGGTTGATCTTGCCGCCACGGATCATGGCGAACGACTGGTCGCTGCCAAAGATGGACGAGCCCTTGATGGTGGTGACGGTCTGCTTGCCGGCGTTGATCAGGTCGGCGTCCACTTCGTCTTCGGTGGGGAACGGGCCAATGCCCAGCATGCCGTTTTCGGACTGAAGCCACACCTCTTTGTCGGCCGGCACAAAGTTGGCCACGAGCGTGGGAATGCCAATGCCCAGGTTCACATAAAAGCCGTCTTCGAGTTCATGGGCGGCACGGGCCGCCATTTGGTCTTGACTCCACGACATAGATACTTCTCCAGCTTGTTCTGTACGGTTGTGCGGCAGCGGCTCAAACGCCCGCTTTTTCGGTGATGGTGCGCTTTTCAATGCGCTTTTCGGGCGTGGCGTTGTGCACGATGCGGTGCACATAGATGCCGGGCAGATGGATCTGGTCGGGCGCAATGGCGCCGGTTTCCACCACCTCTTCCACTTCCACAATGGTGATCTTGCCGGCCGTGGCCGCAGCGGGGTTGAAGTTGCGCGCCGTGAAGCGGAACTGCAGATTGCCCGACTTGTCGGCACGCCAGGCCTTGACCAGCGACACATCGGGCACCAGCGAGCGCTCCATCACGTAGGTTTCGCCGTCGAACTCGCGCAGCTCCTTGCCCTCGGCCACGATGGTGCCCACGCCGGTCTTGGTGAAGAAGGCCGGAATACCCGCGCCGCCAGCACGCAGCTTTTCTGCCAGCGTGCCTTGGGGGGTGAATTCCAGCTCGAGTTCGCCGGCCAGGTACTGGCGCTCGAACTCCTTGTTCTCGCCCACATACGAAGAGATCATTTTCTTGATCTGGCGGGTTTCGAGCAGCTTGCCCAGGCCAAAGCCATCCACGCCCGCATTGTTGGAGATCACGGTGAGGTTCTTCACGCCCGAATCGCGCAGCGCGTCGATCAAGGCCTCAGGAATGCCACACAACCCAAAACCGCCTACAGCCATGAGTTGGCCGTCTGCAACCACGCCCTTCAGGGCCTCGGCTGCGGAGGGGAATAACTTGTTCACCACGATCTCCTTATGAATGGGATGCGCTACGATACTACGTACTTAAATAAGTAGTTTTCCGTAAAGATTAGCACTATGGACGTGGATTACCGACTGGCTTTCGACATGGCCCCCGTGGGGCTGGTGCTGTCGCGCAACCGCACCATGGTCGATTGCAATCGCCATGTCTGCGAGATGTTCGGCGCCTCGCGCGAGGTGCTGATCGGCCAGTCTTTCCAGATACTCTATCCCAGCGCCGACGAATATGAGCGGCTCGGTGCCCACATGGAGCCCATCCTGAATGCCAAGGGCCACTATGCGGACAACCGCATCATGAAGCGCGCCAACGGCGAAGTGTTCTGGTGCCATGTGTCAGGCCGCGCACTCAATCGCGATGCCCCGCACGAATCGGGCATCTGGAGCTTTGAGGACCTGAGTTCGCAGCGAACCGTGAAGGCCGAGCTGACGGGCCGCGAACGGGAAGTGGCTGCCCGGCTGCTGGAAGGGCTGACCTCCAAGGAAATCGGCCGGGCGCTGGAGATCAGCCACCGCACCGTGGAGATCTACCGCGCGCGCCTCATGCGCAAGTACAACGCGTCCACCGCCGCCGACCTGGTGCACAAGCTGCTCGCTGGCGGCTGAACCGGCCACCAGCGGGCTGCCCTACCGCTTTTCTGCCTACTTGGTCGGATCGTCGATGACTTCAGCGGCGGTGCGAAACGCTTCGACCGCCGTCGGCAGGCCACAGTAGACGCTGGCGTGCAGCAGCACCTCCTGCAACTCCTCAGCGGTGGCACCATTGTTCAGCGCGCCACGCACATGGCCCTTGAGCTCATGCTGCTTGCCCAGCGCGATCAGCATGGAGACGGTGATGAGACTGCGGGTCTTGCGATCCAGTCCGGGCCGTTGCCAGACATCGCCCCACGCATTGCGCGTGATGTATTCCTGGATGGGCTGCGTGAAGGATGTGGCGTTGCCCAGCGCACGGTCCACAAAATCGTCACCCATGACCTCTCGGCGGGTGGCCAGGCCTTTTTCGTAGTCTTTGGACGGGGTTGCTGTCACGCGCACTCTCCTTGAAAGGTTGAAACATCAAGGCCTGATGGTAGCGAGCACGCGCGGGACTGCCGTCCTGAAAACCACAGAACAGAAAACCCGGCGCGTGCAGTGCACGCACCGGGCTCGATCAAGGCATGTTCGGTTCACCCAACGCCGTCCTTGGACGGCATGGAGCAGAAACCTTGAGATCAGGCGTTGGCGCCGCCTGCGGCCAGGTCAAACCGGTCGAGGTTCATTACCTTGGTCCAAGCCTTGACGAAGTCCTGCACAAACACCGCCTGCGCATCGCTGCTGGCGTAGACCTCGGCCAGCGCGCGCAGCACGGAGTTGGAGCCAAACACCAGGTCGGCCACCGTGCCGGTCCATTTTTTGGCTCCAGTGCTGCGGTCCACGCCTTCCAGCACACCGGCTGAGCTCGCCGACTTCTGCCATTGGGTGCGCATGTCGAGCAGGTTCACAAAGAAGTCATTGCTCAAGGTACCGACGCGCTGCGTGAAGACACCATGGGCCGCCTGCCCCACATTGGCACCCAGCACGCGCAAGCCACCCACCAGCGCCGTCATCTCGGGCGCCGTCAGCGTGAGTTGGTTGGCGCGGTCCACCAGCAGCTCGGCCACGGCGCCTTCCAGGCCGGGGCGCACGTAGTTGCGGAAGCCATCGGCCACAGGCTCCATGACCTCGAACGACGGTACATCGGTCTGCTCCTGCGAGGCATCGGTGCGGCCGGGGGTGAAAGGCACAGTCACCTCCTGCCCGGCATTCTTCGCTGCGGCCTCAACGGCGGCGCCACCGGCCAGCACGATCAGGTCAGCGAGCGAGATCTTCTTGCCGCCGGTCTGCGCGGCATTGAAGTCGCGCTGGATGGGTTCGAGCTGACCCAGCACCTTGGCCAGCTGTGCAGGCTGGTTCACGGCCCAGTCCTTCTGCGGCGCCAGACGGATGCGCGCGCCATTCGCGCCGCCGCGCTTGTCGCCGCCACGGAACGTGGAAGCGGAGGCCCAGGCTGTGGACACCAGCTCCGAAACGGACAGGCCTGATGCCAGCACCTTGGCCTTGAGCGCGGCGATGTCCTGCGCGTTGACCAGAGCGTGATCCACGGCGGGAACTGGGTCTTGCCAGATCAGCACTTCGGCGGGCACCTCGGCTCCCAGGTAACGCGCACGGGGACCCATGTCGCGGTGCGTCAGCTTGAACCAGGCGCGCGCAAACGCGTCGGCAAATTGCTCGGGATGCGCCAGGAAGCGGCGCGAGATCTTTTCATAGGCCGGGTCAAAGCGCAGCGACAGGTCGGTGGTCAGCATGGTGGGCACCAGCTTTTTCGACGGATCGTGGGCGTGCGGGATCGTCGCGGCCGCGCCCTTGGCCGTCCACTGGTGCGCCCCTGCCGGGCTCTTGGTCAGCTCCCATTCGTAGCCGAACAGGTTTTCAAAGAAGTTGTTGCTCCACTGCGTGGGCGTGGTGGTCCAGGTCACTTCCAGGCCGCTGGTGATCGTGTCGCCGCCCTTGCCTGAGCCATGGCCGCTCTTCCAGCCCAGGCCCTGCTCCTCGATGCCTGCACCTTCGGGCTCCTTGCCCACCAGCGCGGCATCGCCAGCACCGTGGGTCTTGCCAAAAGTGTGGCCCCCGGCAATGAGTGCCACGGTCTCTTCATCGTCCATGGCCATGCGGGCAAAGGTGTCGCGGATGTCGCGCGCGGCGGCAATCGGGTCGGGGTTGCCGTTCGGGCCTTCGGGGTTCACGTAGATCAGGCCCATCTGCACCGCCGCGAGAGGGTTGGCCAGGTCACGCTCACCGCTGTACCGCTTGTCGCCCCCGAGCCAGGTGGATTCGGCGCCCCAATACACGTTCTCGTCCGGCTCCCACACATCGGGGCGGCCGCCCGCAAAGCCGAAGGTCTTGAAGCCCATGGATTCCAGTGCCACGTTGCCCGCCAGAATCATCAAATCGGCCCACGAAATTTTGCGGCCATATTTCTGCTTGACCGGCCAGAGCAGGCGGCGCGCCTTGTCCAGGTTGGCGTTGTCGGGCCAGCTGTTGAGCGGAGCAAAACGCTGTTGCCCTGCGCCAGCGCCACCACGGCCGTCTGCCAGGCGATAGGTGCCCGCGCTGTGCCAGGCCATGCGGACAAACAGCGGGCCATAGTGGCCAAAGTCTGCGGGCCACCAGTCCTGCGAGTCGGTCATCAACGCGCGCAGATCGGTCTTCACGGCGGCCAAGTCCAGGCTCTTGAATTCCTTGGCGTAGTTGAAGCCGTCACCCATCGGGTCGGTGAGCGGCGAGTTCTGGTTCAGGGGGCGGAGATTGAGCTGATTGGGCCACCAGTCGGCATTGCGGGGGCCCGTGGGCGCGGCCTTGGTGTGGTCAAAGGGGCACTTGGCTTCTGTCGTCATGGGTCATCTCCTGTGAAAGCGCGTCGGCAAAACGTATCGACAGGACAGATAGTAGGAAGCAAACGATGACAGGTAAATTGAATCGATTGAATCGTATCAATAGCCATTTTCAATAAAACACCCTCACCTCATTGATTTCAATGTGCCCCGTGGACTCACGAAACAGGCGGCCACTTCAACGCAAGTGAGCCAGCGGCAGACCAGGGGCCCCCATGTCAGCCCGCAGGATGCGGCCATGGGTCGAGTCGGTGACATACACCGTGGTGCGCCCTGCCCCGCCAAACGCCAGATTGGTGGTCGAGCTGCCCGGCACACCACGCAGCACCTGCACCGGTTCGGCCCGGTGGTTCAGCACCCACACATAGCCCAGACCGGGGTTGGCCACCAGCAAGCGGCCTTCGGCATCCATGGCCAGGCCGTCAGGGCCGCTGGGGCCATACGAGGTGAAGAACTGGCTGACCTTGGCCACGCTGCCATCGGGCAGCAGCGGCACGCGCCACACGCAGTTGCCGCGCGTCACGGCCAAATACAGCACGCGGCCATCGGGCGACAGGGCCACGCCGTTGGGGCTGGGCACGTTGTGCAGCAGCAAGTCGAGCTGGCCGTTGGGGCGCAGGCGGTACAGGCGGCCACTCGGGTCGTGCAGGCCGCTTTGGCCCTGGTCGGTGAAGTAGAGGTTGCCTTCGGCGTCAAAGATCAGGTCGTTCACGCCCTTGAAGCGCTCGCTGTTGCGGCGCTGCAGGTACGGGGTGACGGCGCCCGTCGCCACGTCGAGCTGCATCAAACCGTTCTTGTAGTCGGTGATGAGCAGCGTGCCGGGCTTCAAGAACTTCAGGCCGTTGGGCTCGCCGTCGTACTCGGCCACCAGTGCCCATTCGCCTTGGGGGTTGATGCGGAAGACGCGGCCCCAGGGGATGTCGCTGACGTAGAGGTTGCCAGCGTCGTCGAACACCGGGCCTTCGAGAAACGAATCGGTGATGGTGCCGCCCCGGTTGGCGTCGGCCCAGTCGCTGCGCTCGCGGCGGCGAAAGTGCTCGGGCATAGTGGTGAAGACGTCGAGGTCTCGGACCTCAGGGGCTTGCAGCAAAAACATGGCGGGGGCTTTCCAATTCGTTCAGGCGGGGGCGGCGGTATCGAAACCATACAGCCGCGCCGGGTTGTCGACCAGGATGCGGTCCATGGCGGCATCGCTGCCAGCCCAGGCCTGCAGCAGGTCCACCAGATCGGCATCGTTCACGGTGCCGGGCGTCTCGGTGGTGTGCGGCCAGTCGCTGCCCCACACCAGGCGGTCGGGCGCAGCCTGCACCAGGGCCTGGCCCAGCGACAGCGTGTCGGCGTAGCTGGGGCCATGCACGGTCGAGCGCATGTAGGCACCCGAGAGCTTGACCCAGGTGTTGCCCCCATCGAGCAGGCCACGCACCACGCCATAGGCCTGCGCAGCGGGGCCTTCAGCCGGGTCGATGCGGCCCAGGTGGTCGATGACCAGGGGCACGGGCAGGGTTTGCAACTGGGGCGCCAGTGCGATGAGTTGCTCGGGGTGCGCAAAGATCTGGAGATGCCAGCCCGCGCAGGCCGGGTGCTCGGCCAGCTTGCGGGCCAACGTGGCCAGCATGGCGGGCGTGGTGGTGCCCCACGATTGGGGCGAGACAAAGTTGACCCGCAGCCCGCGCACCCGGCGTGCGGCCAGATGGGCCAGTTCATCAGCACTCACGCCCTCTCCCACCACGGCCACACCGCGCGCATCGGCGCCCAGTTGGTCCAGCGCATCCAGCGTGCAGGCGTTGTCGGTGCCGTAGGTGGAGGGCGTGACCACCACCGTACGGGTGGTGCCCAGGCGCGCCTGCAACTGCCGGTACGCCGCCACGGGTGCCACCGGCGGCGTGCGTGGCCAGTGGGCTGACGGCGCAAAGCGCGGGTCAAAGATGTGCATGTGGCTATCGCACGCGCCGGGCGGCAACGGGCGCTGCGGGCGGTTCAGGCCCACAGAGTACGGCACGGGCGTGGTAAGCGCTGGCTGGGGCATGGGTCAGTCGAGTTTGATATTGCCCTTCTTCACCACCTCGCCCCACTTCGCGTCTTCCTTTTTCAAGAAGGCGGCAAAGTCTGCGGGTGTGGAGCCCACGGGCTGTGCGCCCAGGTCGGCCAGGCGCTGCTTCACTTCATCTTCCTTCAGCACGTCTTGCAGAGCCTGCTGCAGCTTGGTGGCGATGGGGGCGGGCACGCCTGCGGGCAGGAACACGCCGTTCCACTCATAGGCCTCGTAGCCGGGGATGGCAGCTTCGGCCACCGTGGGCACATCAGGCAGGCGCTTGGAGCGCTCAGGGGCCGACACAGCCAGCGCGCGCAGTTTGCCGCCCGCCACATGCGGGTAGGTGGCCGCCACGGTGCCGAACATGAAGTCCACCTGGCCTGCCATCACATCGGTGATGGCCGGGCCGCCGCTCTTGTAGGGCACATGCACCATATCGAGGCCCAGCTTCTGCGCCATCAGCTCCGCCGCGAGGCGCTGCACCGTGCCGCTGCCGCCCGAGGCAAAGTTGATCTTGCCCGGCTGTGCCTTGGCCTTGGCAATCAGCTCGCCTACGTTCTTGTAGGGCGCATCGGCCTTCACGATGAGCACGTTGGGCGCCAGCAGCACCAGCGACAGCGGCTGCAGTGCGTTGGCGGCATACGGCATCTTGGGGAACAGGTGCGGGTTGATGGAGTACGGCGTGGCGTCGTACAGCATGGTGTAGCCATCTGCCGGGGCCTTGGCCACAAAGCTCGCGCCAATGGTGCCGCTGGCACCGGCCTTGTTGTCCACGATCACGCTGCCGCCCAGCTTGGCACCCAGGCGGGTGGCCACCACACGGGCCACGGCATCGGCCGCACCGCCGGGGGCGTAGGGTACGACGATGGTGATGGGCCGGTCAGGAAAGGCGTGGGCCACGCCAGCAGCCAGGGCGCAGGCGGCGATCAGGGGTTTGAGGAAGCGAAGCATCGGTGTCTCCAATCAGTTCTGGGTTCTACAACAGGGCCGCTCAATCTGCTTTGAGGTCGAGCGCCTTGGCAATCTGGCTATAGGTGGTCACTTCGCGGGCCACGCGGGTGGCAAAGGCGTTGCCGCAGACCGATTCGGCATCCAGCCCCAGGCCGCGCAGCTTGTCGGTGGCCGATTCGCTCTTGGCAAAGTCGGCCGCTGTGCGCTCCAGCGCTTGGGCGATGGGCTCGGGCAAGCCTGCCGGGGCCAGCACGCCGTACCACACGTCGGCAGCGTAGTTGCCACCGCCTGCCTCGGCAAATGTGGGCACATCGGGCACCAGGGCGGAGCGTTTGGGCGCGCCCACGGCCAGCGCTCGCAGCTTGCCGCTCTGGATCTGCGGCAGCACCGAGCCCAAGGTTGCGAACGAGCTGTCGAGCTGGCCGCCCATCAGGTCTGTCACCACCGGCGCGGCGCCCTTGTAGGGCACGTGGTTGAGCTGCAGGCCCTGGGCGCGCGCAAACACCTCGGTGGCGAAATGGCCTGAGCTGCCCACCCCCGCCGTTCCTGCCGTCACGCGTCCGGGCTCGGCACGGGCCTTGGCCTGGTAGTCGGCCAGGGTCTTCACCGGCAGGCTGGGGGCCACCACCAACACTGTGGGGCTGCTGGCCACCGTGCACAGGGGGCGGAAGGACTTCACCGCATCAAACTTGACGCGGCCCTGGTACAGCGCCGGAATCATGGTGTGGTTGGTGGCGCCAAACAGCAGCGTGTAGCCATCGGCCGGGGCGCTGGCCACAGCCTGCGCGGCAATGATGGTGCCCGCGCCGGGCTTGTTGTCGATGATGAAGGGCTGGCCCAGCGCGCGGCTGGCGTGGTCGGCAAACGCACGCGCCACCACGTCGGTGGGGCCGCCTGCAGCAAAGCCCACCACCAGCTTCACGGGCTTGGTGGGGTAGCCTGCCGCACCTGCTTGTGCGTGGGCGGCGCTAGACGCTACTAAAACAATAGCTGCCAGCGCATGATTGACTAGCGCAAGAGGCCTATTTTTCTTGAAATTGCATGCCATGGTCTGTTGTCTCCTGTGCGGCCGGGCACCCTGCCCGGTCATGTTCTTGTGGCAGGCCAGCGCTCAGGCGACGGCTACTGCGTGCGATGCACGGGCCAGCACAGCCAGCAGGTTCTTCGCTGCGCCCACGCCCATGTTCACGTAGGCATCGCTCGTCACGCCGCCGATGTGGGGGCTGAGGATGAAGTTCTTCTCGCCCTGGAAGGGGTGGCCCGCCGTCATGGGCTCCACCGCAAAGCTGTCGAGCCCGACGGCCATGACCTGGCCCGAGCGCACGGCGGCCAGCAGTGCGGCCTCGTCGATCAGGCCGCCACGTGCCGTGTTCACCACGATCACGCCGCGCTTGCACTGCGCCAGCGTGGCGGCGTTCAGCAGGTTGCGGTTCTCCTCAGTCAGCGGGCAGTGCAAAGACACCGCATCGGATTCGCGCCAGATCGTGTCCAGGTCCACGCTCTGCACATAGTCCGGCAGGCTCTTCGCAAACGGGTCAAAGCCGATCACGCGCATGCCCAGGGCGTCGGCCATCTTGGCAAAGCGCAGGCCAATGGCGCCCAGGCCCACCAGGCCCACCGTGCGTCCGCCCAGCTCCAGGCTCTTGTGCGTGGCCTTGTCCCAGTGGCCAGCGTGCATGCGCGCATCCAATGCCACCACCGATTTGGCGCAGGCCAGCAGCAGGGCCAGGGCCTGCTCGGCCACGGCGGCGGCGTTGGCGCCCACGGCGGCCACCACTTCAATGCCACGGGCTTTGGCGGCTACCTTGTCGATGGTGTCGGTGCCACTGCCGTGCTTGGAGATGACCTTGAGCGCGGGGGCCGCGTCCATCACCGCAGCGCCCACCTTGCCGTAGCGCACGATGATGGCCACGGGGTTGTGCGCACCGCACAGGGCCACCATGTCCTCTTCCGTCGGCGTCTTGCCTGCGTAGACGATCTCGTAGCCTGTGAGCAGATCCAGGGCTTGTTGCGCCAGGTCGGCGCCTGTAACGATGATGATTGGGTTCACAGCGATTCCCCTTCCTTCAAAACGCCCGCAGCGCGCAGGGCGGCAGGCAGCCATTTCGACGCGGTGTCACCACGGGCAATGGCTTCGATGCGGGCGGCTTCGTCGGCCACCTTTTTGTCTGCCAGAGCCAGCATGGCGGGGGCCTTCTCGCGCTCGATGACGACCACGCCATCGGCGTCGCCCACCACCAGGTCACCGGGGTTCACCACCGCGCCACCGGCGCTGATGGGGTGGTTGATGCGGCCGGGCACGTACTTGGTGGGCCCTGCGGGGTTAAAGCCCGCGCTGAACACGGGGAAGTCCAGTTCCAGAATTTCCAGCTTGTCGCGGATGGCGGCGTCCACGATCACGCCGGCCAGGCCACGCTTCTTGCAGGCGCTGAGCATCAGCGTGCCCATCAGCGCGGCGGTCTGGTCGCCTTTGCCGTCGATCACCAGCACATCGCCGGGCTGGGCCAGGGCGATGGCGGCGTGGATCATGAGATTGTCGCCAGGGCGCACTTCCACGGTGAAGGCGGGGCCAGCCACCTTCATGCTCTGGTGCACAGGCGCCACGCGGCCGTGCATGGTGCCGCGGCGGCCCGCTACGTCGGCCAGGATGGCGGCTTGGTAGGTGGCGGCTTGGGCCACGACGTCGGCGCTGACGCGGTCGATGGTGCGGATGATTTCTGGGAGTTGGCTCATGGGATCGGTCCGGTTGAAGGAGTCAATGAAGAAGAAAAATGGGGGTGCGAGAAGTGCTCAGTCGGCCTTGATGTTTCCGTCTTTGATGACCTTGGCCCACTTGGCCGAGTCGGCCTTTTGCAGATCTGCCAACTGCTGGGGAGTGCCGCCCACCAGCGTCACGCCCAGCTTGTCCGCCAGGGCAAGCACGGCGGGATCTTTCAGGGATTTGTTGATTTCCTGGTTCAGGCGCTGCACCACGGCAGCGGGGGTCTTGGCAGGGGCAAACACGGCCTGCCATTGCTCGACCACGAAGTCCTTCATGCCGACCTCGCCCATCGTGGGCACGGCGGGCAAAGCCTTCAGGCGCTGGCCCGAAGTGACGGCCAGCGCACGCAGCTTGCCCGCCTGCACATGCGGCAGCGCTGCGGCGGCCGGAGCAAACATGAACTGCACCTGCTCGGCCAGCGTGTCCTGCAGCGCGGGGGTGTCGCCCTTGTAGGGCACATGAATGAAGCGCGCGCCCGTCTGCTGCTGCAGCAGCTCGCCCTGCATCTGCAGGATGGTGCCGTTGCCGCCCGAGGCGAACGCTAGCTTGCCCGGCTGCTCCTTGGCGGCCGCCAGCAAGTCGGCCACGGTCTTGAAGGGCTGGTTGGCCCCCACCACCAGGATGTGCGGGATGGTGCCGATGGTGACGACCGGCTCAAACGCTGTGATGTGGTCGTACGGCAGCTTGGCCATGAGGTGCGGTGCGATCGCCTGCGGGCCGATGGAGGTGCCCAGCAGCGTGTAGCCGTCAGGCGCGGCCTTGGCAACAAAGGCCGCGCCAATGGTGCCGGTGGCGCCCGCCTTGTTGTCCACGATCACGTTGGTGGAGAGCGCCGCGCCAACGCGCTGCGCCACATTGCGGCCGAGCACATCGGTGCTGCCGCCCGGGGGGTAGGGCACGACCCAAGTGATGACCCGGCCAGCCGGCCAGTCGCCCTGGGCCAGCGCGGGGCCTCCCAACAGCGGGCTCAGCAGCATTGCGCCTGCCACCGCAGCGAGAAGGTGGCGGCGCACGCGGCGGCAAGATGGAGATGTGTTGGTCGATGCGGTCATGGCGTGTCTCTCAGGTCGTCGGAAAGGGAGCGGAAATCGATAGGGCCCGCGCCGTGGGCGTCACGGACGCAAAGCCGTACAGCGCTGCAGGGTTGTCCACCAGCACGCGCTGCAGCGTGGTGGCCCCGCCCGGCTGGGGCGACTGCCGGGCCCACTCGGCCAGGCGGTCGATCTGCAATGCGTCGTCGGGCAGCGGGTGTACGCCGGCGGTGGCCGTGGCATGGGGCCAGTCGCTGCCCCACACCACGCGCTCGGGCGCGCAGCGCAGGTAGCTGGCGGCCAATGGGTCGAGCAGGGGGTCGTCCACGCGGTGGGTGGCGCTCACGATGTAGCCACCAGAGAGCTTGATCCACGCCCGCCCGCCCTGCAGCAGCTCCAGCAGCAGCGCATGCGCGCCCTGCCCCATCTGCGCGGGAGGTAGGCGGCCAAAATGATCGAACACCAGCGGAACGGGCAGCAGGCGCAGCACGTCGGCCCGCGCCGCCAGCAGGTCAGGTGCCATCAACAGTTGCAGGTGCCAGCCCAGTGGCGCGATGCGGTGCGCCAACGGCTCCAGCGCATCCACCGTACCCGACACGCCCAGCGACAGGTTGAGCCGCACGCCGCGCACACCGGCGGCGTGCAAGCGCTGCAGCTCGGCATCACCCTCAGTGCCGTCGATCACGGCAACACCCCGCGCCTCGATCCCCATCGCGCCCAATGCCGCCAGGCCACAGAGCATGCTGCGGTTGTCGGTGCCGTAGGTGGAGGGAGTCACCAGCACCACGCGGGTGGTGCCTATGCGCTGCTGCAGCGCGCGGTAGTCCTGCGCAGACGCATCGGGCGGCAGCAGCTTGGCTCCCGGAGCCGTGGGAAAGCCGCTGTCGTACACATGCACGTGGCAGTCGCAAGCGCCGGCAGGTACCGCAGTGCGGGGCGCCGCGGTACCTGCTGAGAAGCGTACAGGCGCAGCAGTGCTTTCGCTGGGCATGGCGAGGGCTCAGTGGGCGTGAAAAGGGGCGGTGGTAACTGGCGGCCGCGTCAGTCAGTCCAGGCTGGCGCCCGAATCCTTGACGATCTTGCCCCAGCGCGGCACTTCGGCGCGCAGCAGCTGGCTGAACTGCTCGGCCGTGCCGCCCAGCACGTCGCCGCCCTCGGAGCGCAGCCTGTCGGCCACGTCGGGTTGCTGCAGGGCCGCATTGATGGCCTTGTTGAGCTGCGCCACGATGGGGGCGGGCGTGCCGGCGGGCGCCAGGATGCCAAACCAGGTCACGGCCTCGAAGCCTTTGTACCCCGACTCCGCCAACGTAGGCACATCGGGCAGCTGCGACGAACGTTTGGCCGAGGTGATGGCCAGCACCTTGAGTTTGCCGTTGCGCACCTGGCCCAGCAGCGTGGGCACCGACGACATGTACAGGTCGATCTGCCCGCCCACCAGGTCCGTCATGGCCTGGGCCGCGCCCTTGTAGGGGATATGACGCAACTGGATGCCCGCAGCGTTCTCGGCCAGCTCGCCCGCCAAGTGGGCCACGGTGCCGTTGCCCGAATAGCCCAGGGTGAGCGCATCGGGCTTGCCCTTGGAGGCAGCCACCACATCGGCAAAGGTCTTGAAGCGCGAATTGGCGGGTGCTGCCATCACGATGGGCGAGGACGACACCAGCGCCACGGCCACCAGGTCCTTCAGCGGGTCGTAGGGGAGCTTGGGATACAGCGTGGGGTTGATGGCCAGGTTGCTGGTCTGGCCCATGACCAGGGTGTAGCCGTCAGCCGGCGACTTGGCTGTGGCGTCCACACCCAGATTGCCACCCGCGCCAGGGCGGTTGTCCACGATCACGTTCCACTTGTTCTGGTCGGTAAGCTTTTGCGCCAGGGTGCGCGCGATCATGTCCGTGCCGCCGCCCGGAGGGAACGGCACGATCAGGCGGATAGGTTTGTTCGGGTAGGCCTGCGCGAGGGCAACGCCCGCAGGCGCAGCCAGGGCGCCAAGGCCGACCAGGGTGGCGCACAGGTGCGCGCCGACTGCACGAGAAAGCGATGAAAAAGCAGGCATGGATTTGTCTCCGTTATTTGGTGGTTTGTCACACCGGTCTGCAGAACCTGCCCAGGTCCGGCGCCGTGGGTGCGACTGTACGCAGGCGTTTCAACCCATACAATGCAGTTGCACACAATGAAACTAATTCCGTCATGAGCAACCCGCCTGCCCCACCGCCACCACGGCCCCCGTCTGCGCGCCCAGCCCCGCGCAAGGCCCACACGCCTGCTGTCGCCGCCGCCCCTGCTGCAGATGTGAGCGCAGACGCAGCGACCAAAGACGCCAGCGGCGTCATCGCTGTCACGCGCGCACTGCAGGTGCTGGAGGCCTTTGCATTGGGCGAATCGAGCCTGCCCCTGGCCGAACTGAGCCGCCGCTGCGCCCTGCACAAGACCACCGTGCTGCGCCTGGCGCGCACGCTCGCGCAATCGGGCTTCATGGTGCAGCGCGAAGACGGCGACTGGCGTCTGGGCCCCGCTGCGGGCTGGCTGGGCGCGCGCTATCAGGCGGGCTTTGATGTGCAGAACGTGCTGGAGCCGGCGCTGCGCGAGCTGACGCACGCCACCGGCGAAAGCGCGGCTTTCTATGTGCGCGAGGGCAATGTACGGACCTGCCTGGTGCGCGTGGAAGGCCCGCAGGCCTTGCGCCACCACGCGCGCATGGGCGAAGGCTTGCCGCTGGACAAGGGCTCGCCGGGACGCGTGATCCTGGCGTTCTCGGGAGAGCCAGGCAAGGCCTACGAAGAAATCCGAAAGAAGGGCTACCACTGGTCCATCGGCGAGCGCGAACAAGGCGTGGCCACGGTGTCCGCCCCAGTGTTTGGCATGCACTGGCGCCTGATGGGATCGGTGTGCATTTCGGGCCCCGCCTCGCGCCTGCCGGCTGAAAAGCTGGAGTCCCTGGCCCAGACCGTGATGGCCGCGGCCACGCAGTTGTCGTATGCGCTGGCTGGCAGTTCGGCTGCGCCTGCCCACACCCCGGTGCGCGCCACCCAGTGGCATCCTTGAAGTCAGCTCCGCGGCGTCGCTTCGCGCTTCCCCTCCATGGCGGGACCGCCCCTGCGCGGGGCCTCGGCTCGCGAGGATCGCTGATACTGCACACACAACACAGCAAAGGAGATCACGTGAACCGCTACCCCTTCCCCGACCTGAACACCTTGCCCGAAGACATCCGCGCGCGAATTCTGGAAGTGCAGGAGAAGGCCGGTTTCATCCCCAACGTGTTCCTGGCCTTTGCGCGCCGCCCGGCCGAATGGCGCGCCTTCTTCGCCTACCACGACGCGCTCATGCTCAAGGAAGAAGGCAGCCTGACCAAGGGCGAGCGTGAAATGATCGTCACCACCACCAGCGCCGCCAACCAGTGCCTGTACTGCGTGGTGGCGCACGGCGCGATCCTGCGCATCTACGAAAAGAAGCCGCTCATTGCCGACCAGGTGGCAGTGAACTACCGCAAGGCCGACATCAGCCCGCGCGAACGCGCCATGCTCGACTTTGCGATGAAGGTGTGCCAGCACGCCCACGAGATCGACGACGCGGACCTCGAGGCACTGCACCCCCATGGTTTCGATGATGAAGACATCTGGGACATCGCAGCCATCACGGCATTCTTCGGCCTGTCCAACCGCATGGCCAGCTTTGCGGGCATGCAGCCCAATCCCGAGTTTTATCTGATGGGCCGCGTGCCCAAGGCCAAACCTGGGGCCTGATGATGGCCTTGCGCGCCGCAACGACGATCCTGCTCTGGGCACTGGCCGCCCCTGCCGTACAGGCGGCAGGGTTTGGCCCCCCAGAGGGAACACTGCCCGTTTACGCATTGCCCGTGGCCGTACCCCCCGGTGCACTGTCGCCGTTGCTGTCTGCCTCGCTCTTCCGAGAAGAATCCGGCACCGGGGCCGCGCGCGCCTACTACCTGGGCGCAGGGGTTGCGGGCTCGCGCCTGCAAATCCCCGACTCGCCGGGTGCTACCGCCTGGAAAGTAGTGCCCGCCACCGATTGCGCGCGCCTAGAGCAGGTACCCACCGCACTTCTGCACACCCCTTCCGTGCAGGCAGTGCCGGTGCAGCAGAACCCGCTGCCTATGGAGTGCGCGGCAGCCTTCGAGGGCAGCTGTACCAGCCGAGACGGAGCACTGCGCATCACCACGGTCTTCGAGGGTCGGCGCCGCGCCGCGCGGGTGGGCGGCGGCTTCTTTGGCACCGAAGGCACCATCGACACCACGTTCTACACGGGCGTTCGCACGCTCAGCATCGAGCACCTGCCCAGCCGTCTTGTGTTGCGCATGCAGGAGCGCCTGAACAACACCAACGGCTACAGCGCACCGCAGACCGCCATCCGCTATCTGCCGGAGCTGCAGCGCCTGTTGCTGCTCGGCGCCTCGGAGGCGCATGGCATGCCACAAGCGCACTGCGTTGCCCTGCCTCCACCGTAACCGCCTCGCCGCTGCGGTCCATGCATCAACTGACCAGTGCGCGCATCCAGTCCGGCAGCGGCGCCGCCTTCTGCTGCGGAAAGTCCACCCAGATGATCGTGGCCCCGCCGGCCGCACAGACAACACCCGGCTGGTCCACCCGCTCCATCGTGCCCCAGGTTTCGAACGTGGTGCGGCCCGGGTCGCTCACGTAGAGCTTGAGCAGCACGTCGGCCGGGTATTCGAGTTGCTTGTAGAAGTTGCAGAACGCATTGACGATGACCGGTCCCTGGCCGCGCGGGTCGGGGTTGCAGCCCACCGACACCATCCACTCGATGCGTGCGGTTTCCAGGTAGCGAAAGTACACGGTGTTGTTGACATGGCCCATCGCATCCATGTCGCCCCAGCGCACCGGGAACCGCATCTCGAAGACCAGCTTCTTGACCTCAGGGATTTCTATCTTCATAGCCGCCCACGCCCCGAGGATCAGACCGCGAAGCCGTCGTCGGCAGCAATCACCGCGCCGTTCACAAAATGGCTCTGGTCGCTGGCCAACATCACCAGCAGCGCATCCAGGTCCTGCGGCTGGCCCACGCGCTTGCGGGGCAGCATGTCCATGAGCTTCTTGCCCTGCTCGGTCTGCCAGTGGTGGTGGTTGATCTCGGTATCGATGTAGCCGGGGCAGATCGCATTCACGTTGATGCCGAACCGGCCCCACTCCAAGGCCATGGCCTTGGTCATCTGCACCACGGCGGCCTTGCTCATGCAATAGGCGCCGATCTGCGGCAGCACCTTCAGGCCCGCCATGGACGCGATATTGATGATGCGTCCGCCCGTGAAGCTGCCCGGCGCTGCGCCGCGCGAGCGGGCCAGCATGCGTTTGCCCACCTCTTGCGCCACAAAAAAGGCGCCCTTCACGTTGGTGTCAAAGATGAAGTCGTAGTCCTCGGGCGTCACGTCCTGGATGCGCTGGGTGGTGCTCACGCCCGAGTTATTCACCAGAATGTCAATCGACCCCATTTCGGTCTCGGCGTGGGCCACGGCGGACTTGATGGAGTCGTGGTCGGTCACGTCCAGCTCGATCACATGGGCGTCACCGCCCTCGCCTTCGATGCGCGCGCGCAGCTCCTTGAGTTTTTCCACCCGGCGGCTGGCCAGCACCACCCCTGCGCCCGCGCGGGCCAGCGTGCGGGCAAACTGCGCGCCCAGCCCGCTGGAGGCGCCCGTGATGAAGGCCACGCGGCCGGACAAGTCGATGCTGTATGCCATTTAGAGTCTCCCTACTGATCAAAATAGAACGGTCGTTCGATTGTCTATATTCCGTGAATACAATCAGTCGCCAGACAGACAGGGCGCGGTCGGCGCTCTGTAGAAAATAATCCATTATCAAACGCCCGACGAGAAGCCCATGACCAACGAAGAAATCCTCGCCCAATACGGCCCCCGCGAATCCATGGAATACGACGTGGTGGTCGTTGGCGGCGGCCCTGGCGGCCTTGCCACTGCGATCCGCCTGAAGCAACTGGCGGCCGAAAAAGGCCAGGACGTCTCGGTGGTGGTGCTCGAAAAAGGCTCCGAACCCGGTGCGCACATCCTGTCGGGCGCCATCATGGACCCCAAGGCCCTGACGGAGCTGATCCCCGACTGGAAAAAGCGCGGCGCTCCGCTGAACCAGCCCGTCACCGACGACGCCTACATCTTCCTCAGCGAAAAGTCGGGCTTTCGTGTGCCCAACATGTTCCTGCCACCGTTTGCGCACAACCACGGCAACTACATCATCAGCCTGGGCAACCTGACCAAGTGGCTGGGCGAACAGGCCGAAGCCCTGGGCGTGGAAATCTTCCCCGGCTTCACGGCTGCAGAAGTCCTCTACAACGACAACGGCTCCGTCAAGGGCGTGGCCACCGGCAATATGGGTATCGGCAAGGACGGCGAGCCCACCGAGAACTTCCAGCTCGGCATGGAGCTGCTGGGCAAGTACACCGTGTTTGCCGAAGGCGCACGCGGCCACCTGGGCAAACAGCTGATTGCCAAGTTCCACCTCGACAAGGACCGCGACCCGCAAAGCTTCGGCATCGGCGTGAAGGAGCTGTGGGAGATTGACCCCAAGAAGCACCAGCCCGGTTTTGTGATGCACACCGCCGGCTGGCCCATGGAGAACGACACCTACGGCGGCGCCTTCCTGTACCACCTGGAGGGCAACAAGGTGGCCCTGGGCTTCGTCACCGGCCTGGGTTATGCCAACCCCTACCTGAGCCCGTTCGAAGAATTCCAGCGCTGGAAGACGCACCCCAACGTCCGCTACTACTTCGAAAACGAAAAGGGCGAGATCACGGCCAAGCGCCTGTCCTACGGCGCACGTGCCATCAACGCCAGCGGCATCAACGCTTTGCCCAAGACGGTGTTCCCGGGCGGCGCACTGGTGGGCTGTAACGCGGGCTACCTGAACGTGGGCCGCATCAAGGGCAGCCACGCCGCCATCAAGACCGGCATGCTGGCCGCCGAAGCCGCTTATGACGCCGTGGTGGCAGGCCGCCAGCACGACGAGCTGACCGCCTACCCCGAAGCCTTCGAAAAGAGCTGGCTGCACACCGAGCTGAACAAGGACCGCAACTTCAAGAACTGGTTCAAGTACGGCCTGACCACGGCCACGCTGATGAACGGCTTTGAGCAGTTCGTGCTGCGCGGCCACATCCCCTGGACGCTGCACCGCGACAAGCCCGACCACGCGTACCTGAAGCCCGCAGCAGAGTGCAAGCCCATCGTCTACCCCAAGCCCGATGGCAAGCTGACCTTCGACCGCCTCTCCAGCGTGTTCATCAGCAACACCAACCACGAAGAGAACCAGCCCGCCCACCTCACGCTCAAGGACCCGAGCGTGCCGGTCAACATCAACCTGGCCAAGTACGCCGGCCCCGAGGCGCGCTACTGCCCGGCGGGTGTGTACGAGTTTGTGCCCGACACCACCAAAGGCGGCGATGCCCAGCGCCTGCAGATCAACGCGCAAAACTGCGTGCACTGCAAGACCTGCGACATCAAGGACCCCACGCAGAACATCGTGTGGGTCACGCCGGAAGGCGGCGGTGGCCCGAACTACGCGGGCATGTAAGCACCGTCAAAATTCATAGCACCTTGCGCTTGAAGGGCCTGCACTGCAGGCCCTTTTTTATGGAAATCAGTCCGATCTGCAGCGCAATACCCCTCACGCAGCTGCGCGTGTGAGCTGAAACTGCCCCATCGCACCCGCCAGCCGGTTGGCCTGGTCCTTGAGGCTCTGGGCCGCTGCGGCGCCCTGCTCCACCAGCGCGGCGTTCTGCTGCGTCATGTGGTCGAGCTGGTCCACCGCCTGGCTCACTTGGCCGATCTGCGTGCTCTGCTCGCTGCTGGCCTCGTTGATCTCGGACATCAGCGTGGTCACACGCTCCACGCTTTGCACGATGTCGCCCATCGTGGAGCCCGCGGTGACCACCAGCCGGGCGCCGTCACTCACCTTGTCCACGCTGGTGGAGATCAGTGCCTTGATCTCGCGCGCCGCATTGGCACTGCGCCCGGCCAGGCCCCGCACCTCGCTGGCCACCACGGCAAAGCCGCGCCCCTGCTCGCCCGCACGGGCCGCCTCCACGGCCGCATTGAGCGCGAGGATGTTGGTCTGGAACGCAATGCCGTCGATGATGCCCACGATGTCGGCGATCTTCTTGCTGCTGGCATTGATCTCCTCCATGGTCTTGACCACCTGGTTGACCACTTCGCCCCCCTTGCTGGCCACCTCGGTGGCGTTGAGCGCCAGCGCGTTGGCCTGGCGCGTGCTGTCGGCATTGGCGGCCACCATCTGCGCCAGCTGGGCAATGCTGGCCGCCGTCTGCTGCAGGTTGCTGGCCGCGTGCTCGGTGCGCATGCTCAGGTCGGTGTTGCCTGCGGCCACTTCGGAGCTGGCCACATGGATGGATTCGCCCGAGTCACGCACCTCGGTCACCACGTAGTGCAGTGACTCGACCATCTTGTCCAGCGCAGTGAGCAGCTGGCCGATCTCGTCGGTGCGCTGGGTTGGCATGCGCACCGTGAGGTCGCCCTGCGCCACCACAGCGGCCGCCTCGGACGCCTGGCGCAATGGCAACACGATGGAGCGCCGCAGCAGCCAGCCAAACAGCGCCGACAGCGCCACCACCACCAGCACCGCCACGGCGCTGATCCATTGCGCACGGGACGCGTCGGCAATCATGCTGTCGCCCGCCTTCAGGGAGGACTGCTCCGACGCCGCGAGCAACTGGTCGATGGACCGCAGGTATTGGGTCAACGCGGCGGCGTGCTCCTGCAGCTCCTTCTGGCTGATGATCTTGGCTTCCAGTGCGTTCTGCACCAGCGCGTCCCGCAGCACGGCGTATTTCTGGCGCTCGGCCTGGGCCTGAGCCCACAGGGGCCTCGCGCTCTCGCTGGAAGACGCCTTGGTCAGCGCTTCATCAATGCGCTTGCGCATGGCGTCTTCGGCGGCGATCTGGTTGCGCATTTCGGCCACCAGGGGGAACACATCGGACGACATCGTGGCGCGCAACGCAATCTGGCCGATATAGACCGACTGGGTTTTCCAGTCACGCACGGTGCGTTCGATGGGCAGTTGCTCCGTGGTCAGCAACGTGGCCTGGCGGCTCGTGTCCTGCCCTGTGAGCCAGGTGGTGGCACCCAGCAGCGCCACCGCAAAGCCCAGGATGCCAAAGCTGGCCGCCAGCTTCTGGCCCACGCTCAGAGTCCGGCGGCGCCGGGCAGGTGCTGGGCTCTGGGCGGCAGCGTCTGGCGCCGCACGGCTGAACTCCGCGCCGGCCGGTGCGGTGGAGAAGGCGGCGCCGCCAGGCGCCCCGGAAGTGGCGGGCAAATAGTTCATGAGCGTTCTCCTGTTTCATTTCCCGCACCGTGCGGGGGTGAAATCCGGCGGGGCCAGCGACGTGCACCGTGCGCCCCCGCAGGTTCGCAGCACACAGCGCCGACCCCACCGGGGGTCAGCAATCCATCACGTCAGGACGTGACACATTCGCCAAAGCCGCCACCGCCGGGGGTGGCGATCTCGAACACATCGCCCGGCTCCATCAGCGCCGCGCCGATGTGGCCCAGTTCCTCCACCTGGCCGTTGGCACGCAGCACGCGGTTGGCACCGGGCTTGCCGGGCTGGCCGCCCGCCATGCCAAAGGCGGGGTTCAGTCGCCCGTTGGACAGGATGCTGGCCGTCATCGCCTCCAGGAAACGCACGCGCCGCACGCCACCGTCCCCGCCCGCCCAGCGGCCTGCACCGCCCGAGCCGCGCTTGATCTCGTAGCTGTCGAGCACCACCGGGAAGCGGAACTCCAGCACCTCCGGGTCTGTCAGGCGCGAGTTGGTCATGTGGGTCTGGACCACGCTGGTGCCGTCAAAGCCGCGCACCGCCCGGCCTGTGGCGTCCAGCACCGCACCCGCACCGCTGCCACCGGCAATGGTTTCGTAGTACTGGTACTGCGCATTGCCGAAGGTGAAGTTGTTCATGGTGGGCTGGCTGCCCGCCATCACGCCCAAGGCGCCAAACAGCGCGTTGGTGATGCAAGTGGAGGTCTCCACGTTGCCCGCCACCACCGAGGCCGGCGGGTTGGGGTTGAGCATGGAGCCTTGCGGAATGATGACCTGCAGGGGCTTGAGGCAGCCGGCGTTGAGCGGGATGTCGTCGTCCACCAGCGTGCGGAACACATACAGCACGGCCGCCATGCACACGGCACGCGGGGCGTTGAAGTTGTTCATCTGCTGCGGGCTGGTGCCTGCAAAGTCGATGACCGCGCTGCGCTCGGCCACATTGACCTTGACCGACACGCTGATCTGCGCGCCGTTGTCCAGCGGCAGGGTGAAACTGCCGTCCTTGAGCTGCGTGATCACACGGCGCACCGACTCTTCGGCGTTGTCCTGCACGTGGCGCATGTAGGCCTGCACGACATCCAGACCAAACTGGTCCACCATCTTCGACAGTTCTTGCACGCCCTTTTCGTTCGCCGCGATTTGTGCGCGCAGGTCGGCCAGGTTCTGCTGAGGGTTGCGGCTGGGGTATGGCGTGGTGCCGCCGCCCGTGGCCAGCAGGGTGCGCACTTCCTCTTCCAGAAAGATGCCCCGGTCCACCAGCTTCACGTTGTTGATCTGCACGCCTTCTTCATCGATGCGCGTGGAGAACGGGGGCATGGAGCCCGGTGTGGTGCCGCCAATATCCGCGTGGTGGCCCCGGCTGCCCACATAAAACGTGGGCTCGTTGCCCTCGGCCACGTACACCGGGGTGATCACCGTCACATCCGGCAGGTGGGTGCCCCCGTGGTACGGGTCGTTGAGCATGTACACGTCGCCCGGGTGCATCTTGCCCGCGTTCTCGCGGATCACGGTCTTGATGCTCTCGCCCATGGACCCCAGGTGCACGGGCATGTGGGGTGCGTTGGCGATCAGGTTGCCGGCCGCGTCGAATAACGCGCAGCTGAAGTCCAGACGCTCCTTGATGTTGACCGAGTACGCCGTGTTCTGCAGTTGCAGCCCCATCTGCTCGGCAATGTTCATGAACAGGTTGTTGAACACCTCCAGCAGCACCGGGTCCACCGTGGTGCCTGCGGCGTACTGCACCTTGCGGGCGGTGACGCGGTCCAGCACCAGGTGGTCCAGGTCGGTCAGGCGCGCAGACCAGCCGGGCTCCACCACGGTGGTGGTGTTCTTCTCGGCAATGATGGCCGGGCCGGGGATCACGTCGCCGGGGTGCAGGTCCTCGCGCACCACCAGGGCCGCGTCGTGCCAGGCGCCGCCCGAGTACATCTGGACCACCTCGCGCTGCGGGTGCTTGCGGTGTGGGTGCACGGGCAGGCGCGGCTCGGCAGGGGCGTCACCGGCAATCATGGCTTCGACCGACACGGCCTCCACCACCAGGCCCTTGCCGGCCATGAGGAAGGCAAAGCGCTGGCGGTAGGCGGCCTCAAAGGCTGCCTGGATGCTGGCCATGTCGCCAAACGGCACGACCAGGGCCGAATCCGTGCCCTCATAGCGCACATGCACGTTATGGCGCACCTGCACGGGGTTGGTGCTGACCTGCTGGCGCTCCAGCTCGGCCTGCGCGGCAGCGCCCAGCGTATCCAGGCGCTCGGCGATCAAGGGCAGAGATTCAGCCGCCAGCGGCATCTCCACCGCCTGCTCGCGGATCACGGTCTGGTCGGCCAGGCCCATGCCGTAGGCGCTGAGCACACCAGCCAAGGGGTGCACGAACACGCGCGACATGCCCAGGGCATCGGCCACCAGGCAAGCGTGCTGGCCGCCTGCACCACCAAAGCACTGCAGGGTGTAGCGCGTCACGTCATAGCCGCGCGCCACGCTGATCTTCTTGATGGCGTTGGCCATCTGCTGCACGGCAATCTGGATGAAACCTTCGGCCACTTCTTCGGGCTTACGCTGGGTCTGCGTCGCAATCTCTTCAAACCGGGCGCGCACTGCGTCGGCGTCCAGCGTTTCGTCGGCTGCGGGGCCGAACACGCTGGGGAAATAACGGGGCTGCACCTTGCCCACCATCACGTTCGCATCGGTCACAGCCAGGGGGCCGCCACGGCGATAGCTCACGGGGCCGGGGTTGGCACCGGCGCTCTCGGGGCCCACGCGGAAACGGGCGCCATCGTAGGCCAGCACCGAGCCACCGCCCGCCGCCACCGTGTGGATACTCATCATGGGAGCGCGCATGCGAACGCCCGCCACGTGGGTTTCGAACTCGCGCTCGAAGGCCCCGGCGTAGTGGCTCACATCGGTGGAGGTGCCGCCCATGTCGAAGCCGATGACCTTTTCGTGCCCCGCCAGGCCCGCCGTGCGCGCCATGCCGACGATGCCGCCTGCAGGGCCGGACAGGATCGCGTCCTTGCCCTGAAACGTGCCCGCATCGGTGAGCCCGCCCGAGGACTGCATGAAGAACAGCTTGACGCCCGGCATCTCGCTGGCCACCTGCTCCACGTAGCGGCGCAGGATGGGCGACAGGTAGGCATCGACCACGGTGGTATCGCCCCGGCTCACGAACTTCATCATGGGGCTGGTTTCGTGCGAGGTGCTGATCTGCGTGAAGCCCACTTCCTGGGCGATGCGCTTGGCCGCCTGCTCGTGCTGCGTGTAGCGGTAGCCGTGCATGAACACAATGGCCACGCTGCGCAGCCCGCAACCATAGGCGGCCAGCAGGTCACCGCGCAAAGTGGCTTCGTCCAGGTTCTGCAGCACGCCACCGTGGGCGCCCATGCGTTCGCGGGCCTCGATGACTTCGGTGTAGAGCAGCTCGGGCAGCTGGATGTGGCGGTCAAACAGGCGCGGGCGGTTCTGGTAAGCGATGCGCAGTGCATCGCGAAAGCCGCGTGTGGTGACCAGCAGCGTGGGCTCGCCCTTGCGCTCCAGCAGTGCGTTGGTGGCCACCGTGGTGCCCATCTTCACGCACTCCACCAGCGCGGGCGTGACGGGCTCGCCAGGCTTCAGGCCCAGCAGGTGGCGGATGCCCGCCACGGCGGCATCCTTGTACTGCTCGGGGTTCTCGGACAACAACTTGTGGGTGGTCAGGGAGCCATCGGGCCGCTTGGCCACGATGTCGGTGAAAGTGCCGCCCCGGTCGATCCAGAACTGCCAGCGTGGGGTGTGCGTTTGGGGTGTCATGGTGGTCATGTGTAGTGGCTCCGAGATAAAAAAATGGAAAGAGGTGGTGGCTGTGTGGCTAGGCGATGGCAAGGTGGGCGGGGGCCAGCCTTTGCATGACCTGCCACACGGCAGGAATGGGGGGTGCGGTGGCCAGAGCCCGCTCCACAGGGCACCAGGGGCTTGCCAGCGAAGCGGCCCAGGCCATCACGGGCAAGATGTCGGCGGGCGGCAGGGTCTGCATGGTGTCGATCACGATGCGAAGCTCCTGCGCCAGGCGGTTGCCGGGGGCAAATCGCCAGTGGTATTGGCCGCCCGCCACACACACGGCGCGGTTTTCCTTGGCAGTCATGGCAGACAGCCACAGGCAGTGAAAGTCGGCGCAGGCCGGGGCTGGAGGCTCGGTCAGGCAGAAGGTGTAGGCGTTTTCGTAAGCGCGGCCAAAGTTGCGCACCAGGGTCTCGGCTATGGCCTCGCGGCCCAGGGTGCATGCTGGGGCCTGCCCGTCGCCCTGGCGCATTTCCATCTGCAGCAGCGCGCCACCGGCAAAGGCTTGCGCAATGAGGTGCGGACGATTGAGGTCCTTGGCGCGCAGGTACATCTCGATGGTGTCTGAGGGCGTGTGCATGGTGCTTCTCCTGAAAGGCGTGCAGGGAAGGTCAGCGCTGCGTGTAGTACGGGATGAAGATC
Source organism: Acidovorax sp. Root70 (assembly GCF_001428225.1). Classification (NCBI taxonomy): domain Bacteria; kingdom Pseudomonadati; phylum Pseudomonadota; class Betaproteobacteria; order Burkholderiales; family Comamonadaceae; genus Acidovorax; species Acidovorax sp. Root70. The sequence continues at coordinate 67,348 of NZ_LMHQ01000010.1, read as the reverse complement.
TGGTTGGCCTCGCTGCCCACCGAGCGCACCCACTCGCGCGAGAACCGCTCGCCCAGGCGCTTGAGTTCGGCATCAAAATCTGCTGGCGCACGATCCACCTTGATGCCCTTGCGCTGCAGCTCGGCCACCGACTCTTCGGCCACCGCAGCGCTCATGGCCCAGCCGCGCGTCTCTGCCTCGGCGGCAGCCTTCGTCACCGCCTGGCGTGTGGGTGCAGGCAGTGCATCAAAAGCCTGCTGGTTCACAAAAACGATGTTCTTGGGAAACCAGGCGTTGATGCCGTAGTACTGCTTGATCTGGCCCCAGACCTGGTTCTCTACCCCCGTGAGGGCGGAAGTGATCATGGAATCGAGCTTGCCCGCCGACAGAGCCTGGTTGACTTCCACCATGGGCACGTCCACGGGCGTGGCGCCCAGCAGCTCGGCAATGCGCACGGTGCCAGGGTTGTAGGTGCGCATGCGCGTGCCCTTGAAGTCGGCGGACGAGCGCACGGGGTTGATCGAGAACAGCCCCTGCGGCGGCCAGGGCACTGCGTACAGCGCCTTGAGCCCCTTACTGGCCATGTGCGACTCGATCAGCGGCCGCTGCACGTCCCACATGCGCCGCGCGTCGGCATAGCTGCGCACCACAAAGGGCACAGCATCTGCCCCGGCGATGGGGATGTCCCGCACCAGGTTGGTCATGATGGTCTCTCCCGCCTGGGCCTTGCCCTCCTGCACGGCCTGGGGGATCTCGTTCAGCTTGAACAAGGCGTTGTTGGCATGGACCTCGATGTGCAGCGCGCCTGCCGAGGCACGCTCTACGTCTTGCGCAAACTGCACGAGATTGCGGGTATGAAACGACTCCGCGCGGTAGCCCGTGGCCAGCTTCCACTGGGTCTGGGCGTGCAGCACCGGGGCCACGGCGAACGCGGCCAACAACACCAAGGTCTTCATGGGGAACTCCTGTGCGGACGTTGCGGGCGTGGGTGCTGGGGGTCAGCCTTGCATCTGGCGGGGCAGCCAGAGCACGACATCTGGCACGAAGTACGTCATCACGACGGCCACAATCATCAGAGCGAACAGAGGCAGCGCCGTGCGTGCAATCCAGGTCACTTCGCGCCGGGTCATGCCCTGCAACACAAAGAGGTTGAAGCCCACGGGCGGCGTGATCTGCGCCATCTCGACCACCAGCACGATGAAGATGCCGAACCACACCAGGTCAAAGCCTGCAGCCTCCACCGTAGGCAGCAGCACTGCGATGGTCAGCACCACCATGGAGATGCCGTCCAGGAAGCAGCCCAGCACAATGAAGAACACGATGAGCAGCAGCATCAGCGCAAAGGGCGACAGGTGCAGCGCCCCGATGAACTCGGCCAGGTGCCGTGGCAGGCCGATGAAGCCCATGGCCAGCGTGAGGAACGCGGCACCCGCCAGGATGAGGCCGATCATGCAGTACACGCGGCAGGCAGCGACCAGCCCTTCCTTGAAACGCTCCCAGTTCAGCGAGCCCTCGATCTTGGCCAGGATCAACGACCCGGCCACACCCAGCGCCGCAGCTTCGGTAGCGGTGGCAATGCCGCTGTAGATGGCGCCCAGCACCACGACGATGAGCGACACGACGGGAATAAGGTGGCGGGAGGCATACAGCTTTTGCACAAAGCTGAGACGGGCGTCAGGCGCAGGCACCTTGTCCTTGTTGAACAAGGCCCACACCACGATGTAGCCCATGAACAGCGCAGCCAGCATCAGCCCCGGAATCACCCCTGCCAGGAACAGCTTGGAGATCGACACGTTCGCCGCCACGCCGTAGACGATCATGATGATCGATGGCGGAATCAGCAGTCCGAGCGTGCCCGCACCGGCCAATGTGCCCACGGAGATATCTTCGGGATAGCCGCGCTGCTTGAGTTCAGGCAGCGTGATCTTGCCGATGGTGGAGCAGGTGGCGGCCGATGAGCCCGAGATGGCTGCGAAGATGGTGCAGCCCACCACGTTGACGTGCAGCAGGCGGCCGGGCAAGCGCTCCAGCCAGGGCGCCAGGCCCTTGAACATGCTGCTCGACAGCTTGCTGCGGAACAGGATCTCGCCCATCCACAAAAACAGCGGCAAAGCCGTCAGCGTCCAGCTGGAGGTAGACCCCCAGATGGTCAGCATCATGCTGTCGCCCACCGGGCGGTTGGTAAAAAACTCCATGCCGACCAAAGCCACTGCCAGCAGTGACAGGCCGATCCACAGGCCCGATCCGAGCACTGCGAACAGCACCACGATCAGACCCAAAGCGATGATGACGTCCATGATGAAGTCTCCTGGAACGGGTTATTCGGAACGTGCTGCTTCGGACACCGCCATGAAGGCCGTCCCCTGGAAACGCAACACCAGCGCATGGGCAAACGCCAGCGCAAAACCAATGCAGCCCATGGCCATGCTGATCTGGGGAATCCACAGCGGCGACGCGTCGGCCGCGGGCGAGATGTCGTGGGTGATGTAGGAGATCCACACCGAACGCACGGCATAGCAGGCGATGTACACGGACAGCACCAGCGCGCTGACCAGGCAGAACCACTCGAAGGCACTGCGCCAGCGGGCGGGCAGCCTGTCCAGGATGAGCGTCACGCGGATGTGATCGCCGTTTTGCAGCGTGCTGGGCAGCGCAAAGAACAAGGCAGCGGCAATGGCGTAACCCGCGTAGGCGTCGAGTCCGTCGATGTTGAGGTGGATGACTTCGCGGGCAAAAACGCCCAGCGTGACTGCGCCGAACGCGGCCAGCATCGACAGGCCGGACAGCAGCATCAGCAGCCTGTAGAAATTTCGGACGAGCTTGTCCATGGCGTACTCCTGTAACGCTTGAAAAAGAGGGGGGAGCGGTAATGAAATTGCGGGGGTAGCGCGCGGTGCGCTACCCGGCCCCGTGGGGGCCTTCAGACATGTTCAGACGCGACTACTTCTTGCGGTAGGCGTCGATGATGGCCTGCCCCTCGGCACCGGCCGATTTCACCCAGTCGGCAGTCATGGATTCGCCGATGCTCGCCAGCTCCTTCTTGATGCTGTCGCTGGGCTCTGCCACCGTCATGCCTTTGGCCGACAGTTCCTTGATGAACTCCTTGTCCACACGCTCGCTGGTGGCCCAGCCGCGTTCTTCGGCGGCAGCTGCGGCTTTGAGCACGGCGTCCTGCAGGGGCTTGTCGAGGGCGTCAAAGGCCTTCTGGTTCACCACCGTGGCATTGCGCGGCAGCCACGCGCTGACGGGGTAGAAGTACTTGACCTGCTCATACAGCTTGGACTCCACGCCGCTGGCGCTCGACGTCAGAAAGTTCTGCACCGTGTTGGTCGCGAGGGCCTGGCCCAGCTCGGACAGCTGGATCGTCACGGGCTGCGCCTTGAGCAGCTGGGCAATGCGCGTGGTGGCAGGGTTGTAAGCGCGCATCTTGGTGCCCGCAAAGTCTGCGGGCGTGCTCACCGGCTTGAGCGAATACAGCGACTGACCAGGCCATGGCACCGAGAACAGCACCTTCACGCCCTGGGCGGCGAGCAGCTTCTCTTGCGCGGGCTTGGCGGCCAGGTACAGGCGTTTGGACTCTGCATAGGTGGTCGCCAGGAAGGGGATGGAGTCCACGCCAAACAGCGGGTTCTCGTTGGTGGCGCCCGACAGGATGAATTCGGCCGAAGGCACCTGCCCGGTCTGTACCGCGCGCTTGATTTCGTTGGCCTTGTACAGCGAACCACCGGGGTGCAGGGTGATCTTGAGTTTGCCGCCGGTGAGCTTGTCCACTTCATCGGCAAACTGCTGCACGTTCTGCGTCTGGAAACTGTTGGCGCCGTAGCCGGTGGGCAGGTCCCACTTGACCTGGGCCTGGGCCGCACACACGCTGAGGGCAGCCGTCATACACAGTGCAAATTTTTTCATGGGGAGACTCCTGGGGTAAGCCGCTTAGAAGCTGGCGAGTTGGTGGTTGAGAAGATCGGTGATCAGCATGCAACCCGGGGCATGGGTGATGCAGAAGGCCGGTTGGGCGTTGAGGATGGCCGATTGCGGCGTCACGCCGCAGGCCCAGAAAACAGGGATCTCACCGGGCATCAGCGCTACGGCATCGCCATAGTCGGGCTGGGACAGATCGGTGATGCCGATGAGAGCCGGGTCACCAATGTGCACCGGTGCGCCGTGCACGTTGGGAAACCGCGAGGTGACCTGCACCGCCCGAATCACATCTGCTGCAGGCATGGGACGCATGGTCACTACCATGGGGCCACCAAAGGGACCCGCCGACTCGGTTTGCACATTGGTGCGGAACATGGCTACGTTCTTGCCTTCCTCAACGTGGCGCAGGCGGATGCCTGCCTCGATCAATGCGGACTCGAACGAGAAGGAGCAACCGAGAACGAAGGTGACCAAGTCAGAGCGCCAGAGGCTGGCGATGTCCGCCACCTCTTCCGACATTTCACCGTGACGCCAGATGCGATAGAGCGGCACATCGCTGCGAATGTCGATGCCCTTGCCCAGGGAGGGCAAGGTGAACTGTCCGGGCTCGCTGACCGCCAGCACAGGGCAAGGCTTGGGGTTGCGTTGACAGAACCGCAGGAAGTCACTGGCAAGCACCTCGGGCAGGATGACGACGTTGCCCTGAACATGGCCATCTGCAAGGCCACTGGTGTGCGATGTCCACAGGCCCTTGCGGATAGTGTCACGGACATGGATCGGGTTGCTGGCACCTTCAGGACCAAACACCGCGAGCGAATTTTCTTGAACGAAGTCCACCGTTTTTCCTTGCATTGAGAAATGTCAATTGCATGACGTTGGGCAGATTGTGTTGGGGTGTTAACGACCCTGGCAAATTCAAAAAATTTCTATTACGTCATCGATTTTTTCCATGCACTCCATTGGGGAGAGGCGAACCATATTGGTGCCAAGGGAAAACCCTGAGAAAAAATTTACGGGTAAACCCTGACACCGCCGGACCATTGGAATGCCGGGAAAAAAAGGTGTGTGTCGAGCGCGCCCGGCAGAGTGCGCCGAGGCGTTTTTGACGGAGGCTCAGCCCTTGCGAGAGCGGCGGGCTGGCGCGGGCTGCTGCTGCTCGATGAAGTCCAGCGCCGAACGCACCACGGCCTCCATGGCGGGCGATGAGGGGTCTTCGCGGTAGCTCACGTGGATGGGCAGCGGCCGCAGCGCCGCGTCGCACGCCAGCGCACGCAGGTCGGGGAATGCCAGCAGACGCTGCACTGCCAGGCGCGGCAGCGTGGCCACGCCAAAGCCGCCTTGCACCAACTGCACCATGGCAGAAATCGACGAGATGGTGTGCACGCAACGCGGCTCCACCTGGGCCTGGCGCAGCGTGTCGAGCAGGGAGACATGCGGCTGCGAGCCACGCTGGAAAGTCAGGATGTCAGCGCCTGCAAAGTCTTCCAGCGCATAGCGGCGCTTGCGGTGCGTTTTGCTGTTGCCCACAAACACCATCTCCATGGGCGTCACCGCCTGGCTGCGGATGCCATCTGCCGCCGCTGGCAAGGCGGCAAATACGGCATCCAGCGTTCCGCGGCGGATCTGGTCGAGCAATACGGGGGTGGTCTCTACCGTCAACTCCAGCTCCAGCAAAGGGTTGTCCTTGCGCAACTGTTCCACCCACGGAATGAGCCATGAGTGCAAGACCGATTCGATGGCCCCCAGCCGGATCGACACCTCCAATGGGCCGCCCGATCCCATCTCGGATTTGAGCTGGCGCTGCAGCTCCAGCATGCGCTTGGCATACACCAGGAACCGGGCACCGGCCACCGTGAGTTTGAAATGCTTGTCGCGCCGGTCCAGCAATAGCACGCCCAGCTCTTCTTCGAGCGCGGAGATGCGGCTGGACATGGCGGACTGGGTCAGAAAAAGCTTCTCGGCAGCGCGTGTCACGCTCTTGAGAGAGGCTACCCAGTAGAAGGCTTCGACAAAACGCAGGTTCATGGTGTTCTTCGGAAGGGCTGGGTGTGCTTTTACTCAAACAGCTCTGCGCATTGCCCAGACGGGCGCACTGCGATGGTGCGCGGTGTGGGAATCCACCCGCCTTTTTCCGGCAGACACCGCGCTGTAAAAGCGATTGTGCCGTCGCATTTCAAGGTCACAACGCAGAACTGCTCGCAGTTGGGGCGCTGGCCAAAAGTGCGTTGCCAGTTATCTGCAAGAAATCTCCGGCGTCTTGCCACGCCACATGAACGGCCTACCCGGTGAACAAGGGCAGGTCTGCCTTCTTCAAGGTCCGCAGCACAAAGCTGGAGCGGCTGTGCCGTATGCCTTTGATCTTGTAGAGCTTCTCGCGCAGCAGGCGCTCGTAATCGCGGGTGTCCTTGACGACGATGCGCAGCAGGTAGTCGTAGTCACCGGAGACCAGGTGCGCCTCGATCACTTCGGGAATGCTGGCCAGTGTCTCGCCAAACTTTTCGAGCGTGTTGTCCGAATGGCTGTCGAGGGTGACCTGCACCAGTACCGTGTCGGCCAGGTCAAGGGACTGAGGATTGATGCGCACCGTGTAGCCCTGGATGACACCCGCCTCTTCCATCTTTTTGATGCGCCCCCAGCAGGGTGACGGGCTCAGGCCCACGGCCTGCCCTATTTCTTGCAGGCTGGCGCGAGCGTTTGCCTGCAAGACAGCGAGAATTTTTCTATCCAGTCGATCCATCGGCCTGATTATTCAGCAAATCATTCAGATGCAGAAAATTATTCTGCATTTCCAATAGAATGCGCCAAATTCAGCAAATTCATCTGCAGCACCCGGTGCACACTTCTTCCATCAAGGCGCTCTTACCGGAGCGCACAAATTGACAAGGCCCCGGCTGGTTACCGCCAGCACGGGGCCCTTGGCATTGCAACGTCTGCGGCACGGGTGCAGGGGACTCGCCGCAGCAGTCAACGCACCAATGGGCAGTCCGCCGTTCACTGCCGCTCCAGCAATCCGTCAGCGCTGCTGGCAAGCCCTCCTCCTTTGGTGTCACCTACGCAACTCCAAACCCCTTGCCGCCCCGTTGATAAGCACGCTTACCAGCACAAACCCCGATGCCTGCGGTCATGCTGCACCGCCATAATTTGACCGAGGTCGGGGACCGCTGTGCAAGGGGCTTGCGCGCAGCCAATCGCCCTGGCCCAACATCAACAGGAGACACCATGCAATTGACCAAACTCGTCGTTGGCCTGAGCCTCGCGCTCGGCTTTGTGGCCACCGCTGCAGCGCAGACCACCATGCGCATCAGCATCTCGACGGCCCAGAACTCCCACCAGGGCGTCGCCATCGACACGTTTGCCAAGGAAGTGGAAAAGCGCACCGGCGGCCGCTACAAGGTTCAGACCTTCTACAACGGCGCACTCGGTGGCGAGCGCGAATCAATCGAAGCTGTGCAACTGGGTACACAAGAACTGGCCTTCAGCTCCACCGGCCCGGTGCCCAACTTTGTGCCAGAGACCAAGATCCTGGATGTGCCCTTCCTGTTCCGCGACAAGGCACACGCCCGCGCCGTGCTCGACGGTCCCATCGGCCAGGACCTGCTGTCCAAATTTGACGCCAAGGGCTTCAAGGCGCTGGCCTGGGCTGAAAACGGCTTCCGCCACATGACCAACAGCAAGCGCGACGTGAAAGAGCCCGGTGACCTCAAGGGCCTGAAGATGCGCACGATGGAGAACCCCGTGCACATTGCCGCCTACAAAGGCTTTGGCATCATCACCACGCCCATGGCCTTCCCTGAAGTGTTCACGGCGCTGCAGCAAGGCACCGTGGACGGCCAGGAGAACCCTCTGTCGGTCATCATCTCGGCCAAGTTCGACCAGGTGCAAAAGCACCTGACACTCACCGGCCACGTGTATTCGCCCTGCATCTTCGTGATGAACAAGGCAGCGTTCGACAAGCTCTCGGCAGCCGACAAGCAGGCCTTCATTGACGCTGCCAAGGAAGGCACCAAGGCCAACCGTGCACGCGTGGACGAAGACGATGCCAAGGGCGTGGCCGACCTGCGCGCCAAGGGCATGACCGTGATCGACAACGTGGACAAGGCCAAGTTTGTGGCGGCACTGGCCCCTGTGAACGCCGAGTTTGAAAAGCAGTTCGGCAAGGCTGCCATCGACAAGATTCGCGACGTCAAGTAATTTGTCTCTTTGCTATTACCTTTGCAGCTGATAACGCCCGTAGCCATTGCGCTATCGGGCGTTTTTATTCTTGAACCATCGCTAGTTCTGATCACCTCCTACCTACCCATGGTTGGCACCGCCCCATGAAAAACGTTTTTCTTACTTTTGAGCGATGGACCACCTTCATCGCCATGCTGGGCGCTTGCGCCATGCTGACGATTGCCGCGGCCCTGGGCATGTTCCAGATCGTGACCCGCTTTGTGCTGGAGCAGCCCGCAGAATGGACTGAAGTGCTGATCCGCTTCAGCCTGATCTGGATGGTGTTCCTGGCCATCCCAGCTGCGTTTCGCCAAGGGGCGATGGTTAGCGTGGATGTGCTGTATCGCTGGAGTCCACCGCGCATCAAACGGGTGCTGGACTGGGTGGTGGCACTGGCGGCACTGGCCCTCATCGGCATCATCATCTGGTACGGCTGGGACTACGCGCAACGCGGGGGGGTACAGAGCATGGCCGGGCTGGAGTCTGTGTCCATGTTTTGGGCTTACCTGGCCATGCCGGTGGGTGGTCTTTTTTGTGTAGTCGGCATCATTGGCAACCTCATTGATCCCCTGCGTATGGAACTGGAGACTGCTCAATGAGTTTGGTCATGATTTCAACGATGGTGCTGTGCTTTGCGCTCACCGTCTCGGTGGCCGTGTCCATCGGTTTGGCTTCCATCCTGGGCATCCAGGCCTCCAACGCGAACATGCTCATTTCCGTCAAGGAGATGTTCGGGGCCATCAACAAATTTCCGCTGGCAGCCATCCCCTTCTTCATCCTCGCGGGCAACCTGATGGAGACTGGCGGCATCTCGCGCCGCCTCGTGGAGTTTGCCAAGAGCATCGTGGGCGGCGTGCAGGGTGGCCTGCCCATGACCTGCGTGCTGACCTGCATGATCTTTGCGGCCGTGTCGGGCTCGTCGGTCGCCACTACGTTTGCAATTGGCGCCATCCTGATTCCTGCGCTCATCAAGCATGGCTACCCCACCAGCTACGCCGCCGCGCTGCAGGCCACCAGTGCCGAGTTGGGCGTGATCATCCCGCCTTCCATCCCGATGATCCTGTACGGTGTGAGCGCTGAGGTGTCGATTGGCGAACTGTTCATCGCGGGCTTCGGCCCCGGACTGCTCATCAGCGCTGCCCTGATGCTGTTTGTCTGGGTGTACTGCAAGTACAAGGGTTGGGGCAAAAACGACGGCGATGGGCGCATGCCCTTTGGCAAGGCCACGCTGCAGGCGGGTTGGGCGCTGCTGATGCCGGTGATCATCCTGGGCGGCATCTATGGTGGTGTGTTCACCCCCACCGAGGCATCGGCCGTCGCCGTGTTCTACGCGTTGGTGGTGGGCATCGTCATCTACCGCGAGATCAAGCTCAAGGACCTGTTCGCCATCCTGCGCAAATCTGCCATCTCATCGGCGGTGATCATGTTCATCATCGCCAACGCCGGCTTGTTTGCATTCCTCATCACGCGCGCCGGCGTGCCCGATGCCATCGGCCGCTGGCTGGAGGCGGTACTGCAGTCCCCTGCCCTCTTCTTATTGGGCGTGAACGCGGCGCTGTTCGTGATCGGCATGTTCATCGAGACCAGTGCGGCCATCATTGTGCTGGCACCCATTCTGGCGCCTGTGGCCATGCATTTCGGTGTGGACCCCGTGCACTTCGGGCTGATCATGGTGGTGAACCTGGCGCTGGGCATGATCACGCCACCATTCGGGGTGAACCTGTTCGCGGCCTGCACGGTGGCCAGAATCTCGCTGGATCGGATCATCAAGCACTTGCTGCCGTTCGTCGGCGTGATTCTGGTGTGCCTGCTGATCATCACCTATGTGCCATCGATCTCGTTGGCACTTCGGGATCTGGTCTACGCAAAGTAGTTAGAATCGCCCAGTCAGGAGAGAGTGCTCCGTCTTGTCCCCAAGGCGCGCGGCACCGCCGAAGGCGCAGGCAGCAGCCGAACGCTCAGGCAAAAGGACTGGCAACCGCCCGCAGCGATGCGGGCGTTCCCTTGCTGGAGAGAGATGGCCCCACAGAAAAGAAACTGTGTGCAGGCCATCCACCGAAGGAGCAAACCGCACGGCCAGCCAGGGCGCTGCGGTGAATCTCTCAGGTAAAGCGGACAGCAGGGCAAATCCCGTGACCACACCGTGGTCGCGGCCCCCATTTGCCCGGAGTCCGCCATGTCAGCCACCGCCCCCCTGCTCACCACGCCCCTGAACGCCCTGCACATCGAGCTGGGCGCTCGCATGGTGCCTTTTGCAGGCTATTCCATGCCCGTGCAATACCCCGCTGGCCTGATGGCCGAGCATGTGCACACCCGCACTGCCGCCGGCCTGTTTGACGTGTCGCACATGGGCCAGCTCAAGCTGATCGGTGCCGATGCGGCGGCGGCGTTTGAAACCCTGATGCCCGTGGATGTGATCGACCTGCCTGTGGGCAAGCAGCGCTACGGTCTGCTGCTGACCGATGAAGGCACGGTCATTGATGACCTGATGTTCTTCAACCAGGGCGTGGTGGATGGTGAGCCCACCCTGTTTGTCATCGTCAACGGGGCCTGCAAGGTGGGCGACATTGCCCATATCCAGGCCCGCATCGGCCAGCGCTGCAAGGTGGTGCCCATGCCCGACCACGCCCTGCTCGCGTTGCAGGGCCCACAGGCCGTCATCGCCCTAGCCCGCTTGGCACCCGGCGTGGAAAAGCTGGTGTTCATGACGGGCGGCGCGTTCAGCATTGCAGGCTGCGACTGTTTTGTGACCCGCAGCGGCTACACCGGCGAAGACGGCTTTGAAATCTCCGTGCCCGCCGCGCAAGCCGACGTCCTGGCCCGCGCACTGCTGGCCCAGCCTGAAGTCAAGCCCATCGGCCTGGGTGCCCGCAACTCGCTGCGCCTCGAAGCAGGCCTGTGTCTCTACGGCAACGACATCGACACCACCACCACGCCCCCCGAAGCCGCGCTGAACTGGGCTATCCAGAAAGTGCGCCGCACCGGTGGCTCGCGTGCAGGCGGCTTCCCCGGTGCCAACAAGGTGCTCGCACAGATCGACAACCCTTCCAGCCTGCCGCGCAAGCGCGTGGGCCTGGTCGCGCTGGAACGTGTGCCGGTGCGCGAGCACACCGAACTGCAGAGCACGGACGGCCAAAAGATCGGCGAAGTCACCAGTGGCCTGCTGGGCCCCACGGTGAACGAACCCGTGGCCATGGGCTACGTCACGCCCGCCTTTGCAGCCATCGGCACCCGTATCAACGCCATCGTGCGCGGCAAGGTGGTGCCCATGGAAGTGCGCGCCATGCCCTTTGTGCCCGCCAATTACTACCGCGGCTGATTTCATCAGCGAAGCGCAGAAGCTGCGCCCGCTTACATTGCAGATTCCTTTACTTTTTTCCTTTGCTTGAGGAGCTTCCCATGACGATCAAATTCTCCAAAGACCACGAGTGGATCAACGCCGCTGATGCCAACGCCTCGGTGGTGGGCATCACCGTGCACGCGCAGGACGCACTGGGCGATGTGGTGTTTGTGGACCTGCCCGAAGTGGGCAAGAGCTTTGCCCAGGGCGAAGTGGCTGGCGTGGTCGAGTCCGTGAAGGCCGCCGCCGATGTGTACATGCCCGTCTCTGGCGAAGTGGTCGAAGTGAATGAAGCCCTGCGTGCCGACCCGTCGCTGGCCAACAGCGACCCACTGGGCGCTGGCTGGTTCTTCAAGGTCAAGCTGGTCGACGCGAGCCAGCTCGACGCCCTGCTGGACGAAGCCACGTACACCGAGTTCGCCAAGAACGCCTGATCCTTGCCAAATCCCAGGGCATGGCGCCGGGCCATGCCCGGCCCGCCGCCCTGCCGCGTGCGCGCTCCTTCCCAGGCACCGCCCCCAACCCGCTGCGACCTACGAGACTGCCCCATGCTGATGCAATCCGCCACCCCCCTTGGCGCGCTTGAAAACGCCACAGAATTCCTGCCCCGCCACATCGGCATCGACGCGGCCGACGAAGCGCACATGCTGTCGGTGATCGGCGAAGCCTCGCGCCGTGCGCTCATCGAATCCATCGTGCCGCGCTCCATCGCGCGCAGCCGGGGCATGGACCTGCCAGCGCCGCTCACCGAAGCGGCAGCACTGGCAGAACTCAAGGCCATCGCGGGCAAGAACCAGCTGCTCAAGAGCTTCATCGGCCAGGGCTACTACGGCACGCACACGCCCGGCGTCATTCTGCGCAACATCCTGGAGAACCCCGCCTGGTACACCGCCTACACGCCCTACCAGGCTGAGATTTCGCAAGGCCGCATGGAGGCCTTGGTCAACTTCCAGACCATGGTGTGCGACCTGACAGGTATGCCGATTGCCAACGCGTCCATGCTGGACGAAGCCACCGCCGCCGCCGAGGCCATGACACTGGCCAAGCGCTCGGTCAAGAGCAAGAGCAACGTGTTTGTGGTGGCGGGTGATGCCCACCCACAGACCATTGAAGTGATCCAGACTCGCGCCAAGCCCCTGGGCCTGGAAGTGCGCCTGGCCAATTCGGCCGAAGAATGGAACACCCTGCTGGACGGCGACTACTTTGCCGTGCTGGCCCAGTACCCTGCCACCAGCGGCCGCATTGACGACCTGCGCGCCGACGTGGAAAAGGCCCATGCCAAGCAAGCCGCCTTCATCGTGGCCGCCGACCTGCTGGCGCTCACCCTCATCACGCCGCCCGGCGAACAAGGTGCCGACATCGTGGTGGGCACCACCCAGCGCTTTGGCATGCCCATGGGCGCCGGTGGCCCCCACGCTGCCTACATGGCCTGCCGCGATGAATTCAAGCGCTCCATGCCCGGCCGCCTAGTGGGCGTGAGCGTGGACGTGCATGGCAAGCCCGCCTACCGCCTGGCACTGCAAACGCGCGAACAGCACATCCGCCGCGAAAAGGCCACCTCCAACATCTGCACGGCCCAGGTATTGCCTGCCGTGATCGCCAGCATGTACGCCGTGTACCACGGCCCCGAAGGCCTCAAGCGCATTGCACAGCGCGTGGCGGCCTACACCGCCATCCTGGCCCAGGGCCTGAAGCAGCTGGGTGCCCCGGTGCGCGAACAGGCGACCTTCGACACGCTCAGCCTGCACGCCGGCGCCGCTACCAAATCCATAGCTACTCGCGCAGTACAGATGGGCGCCAACCTGCGAATTTACTTTGAAGAGTACCTGTGCATCTCGCTGGACGAGACCACCACACGCGCCGACATCGAGCTGCTGTGGAAGATCTTGGCCAAGGACGGCCAGGCGCTCCCCACCTTCGACGCGTTTGAAAAGGGCGTGGAGCCGCTGATCCCCACCGAACTGCGCCGCGCGAGCAGCTACCTGACACACCCGGTGTTCAACACCCACCACAGCGAGACGGGCATGCTGCGCTACATCCGCCAGCTGTCCGACAAGGACCTGGCGCTGGACCGCAGCATGATCCCGCTGGGCTCGTGCACCATGAAGCTCAATGCCACCAGCGAGATGATCCCGATCACCTGGCCCGAGTTTGCCAACGTGCACCCGTTCGCCCCCGCTGACCAGCTGGTGGGCTACAAGGAGCTGGATGAACAGCTGCGCGCCTGGCTGTGCCAAGCCACGGGCTACGCGGGCATCAGCCTGCAGCCCAACGCGGGCTCGCAGGGCGAATACGCTGGCCTGCTGGCCATCAAGGGCTACCACGAGTCGCGTGGCGAAGGCCACCGCAACATCTGCCTGATCCCCAGCAGCGCGCACGGCACCAACCCCGCCAGCGCCCAGATGGTGGGCATGCAGGTGGTGGTGACGGCCTGCGATGCCAATGGCAACGTGGACCTGGTGGACCTGAAGGCCAAGTGCGAACAACACAGCGCCAACCTGGCCGCCGTGATGATCACCTATCCCAGCACGCACGGCGTGTTCGAGACCAGCGTGAAAGAGCTGTGCGCCCTGGTGCACAGCCACGGCGGCCGCGTGTACGTGGACGGCGCCAACATGAACGCCCTGGTGGGCGTGGCGGCCCCCGGTGAGTTCGGCGGCGACGTGAGCCACCTGAACTTGCACAAGACCTTCTGCATCCCCCACGGCGGTGGCGGCCCCGGCGTCGGCCCCGTCTGCGTGGTGCAAGACCTGGTGCCCTTCCTGCCAGGCCATGCCACAGCGGGCGTGGCAGGCGGCGTGGGTGCCGTCAGCGCTGCCCCGCTGGGCAACGCTGCCGTGCTGCCCATCAGCTGGATGTACATCCGCATGATGGGCGCCGAAGGCCTGCAAGCCGCCACTGAGACCGCCATCCTGAGCGCCAACTACATCAGCGCACGCCTCAAGGACCACTACCCCACGCTTTACGCGAGCGAGAACGGCCATGTGGCGCACGAGTGCATCCTGGACCTGCGCAGCCTGAAGGACACCAGCGGCGTGATGGCCGAGGACGTGGCCAAGCGCCTCATTGACTACGGCTTCCACGCGCCCACGCTGAGCTTCCCGGTGCCGAACACACTGATGGTGGAGCCCACCGAGAGCGAAACGCTGTTCGAAATTGACCGCTTCATCGACGCGATGATCGCCATCCGCGAGGAAATCCGCCAGATCGAAGCAGGCAAGCTGCCGCAGGACAACAACCCGCTCAAGAACGCGCCGCACACGGCGGAGAGCCTGTTGAGCGGTGAATGGAATCGCCCCTACAACCGCGAAGCGGCCGCCTACCCCGTGGCCGCACTGCGCAGCAACAAATACTGGTCGCCCGTGGGCCGCGTGGACAACGTGTGGGGCGACCGCAACCTGAGCTGCAGCTGCATCCCGGTGAGCGACTACGCCTGACCCTGCCATAGCGACCCCGGTGGCCCACATGCCGCCGTGGCTCTTGACCTCCCAAGCCCTGGCGTTCGCGTGCCCAGGGCTTTTTTCGTGGTGCCGCTCCCACAGGCCGCCGCACGAACGCGCATAAGATCGCGGGCTGCGTTGTGATTCACTCTTTCAGGAGCCCCCTTTGCGAAACCTCTTGTGCCTCTTGCTCGCCACCGTTGTGATGGCCCCCGCCGCCATGGCCCAGACCTCCAAGCCCGTCACCACGGCCAGTGGCCTGGTCTATGAATCGCTCAAAGACGGCACAGGCGAATCGCCCAAGGCCACCGACACGGTCAAGGTGCACTACAAGGGCACGTTCCTCGACGGCAAAGAGTTCGACAGCTCCTACAAGCGGGGCGAGCCCACCTCGTTCCCGCTCAACCGCGTGATCCCCTGCTGGACCGAAGGCGTGCAGCGTATGAAGCCGGGCGGCAAGGCCAAGCTGACCTGCCCACCCGCCATCGCCTATGGCGCAGCCGGTGCGGGTGGCGTGATTCCCCCCAACGCCACGCTGAATTTCGAGATCGAGCTGATCTCCGTCGGCCGCTGATCCATGCTGCTGAAGGTCGGTGACCTCGCGCGGCGCACCGGCCTCACGGTGCGCACGCTGCACCACTATGACGAGGTCGGGCTGCTCAAGCCCTCGGGCCGGTCGGACGCGGGGTACCGCCTGTACAGCCAGGCCGACGTGCAGCGACTGCATGGCATACAGACCATGCGCCAGATGGGCCTGGCGCTCAGCGATATTGCCGAGTTGCTGGCAGGCGAAGGGGTGGCGCCCCAGCGCATCATTGGCCAGCAGATCCGCGCGTTGGACCAACAGATCACCCAAGCTACAGAGCTGCGCGGGCGCCTGACCATGCTGCGCGACGGCCTCATGGCGGGTGCCGAGCCCGACATGGGCAACTGGCTCGAAGCGCTGGCGCTGATGACTACCTATGGCAAATACTTCAGCACCACCGAACTCAAGCAGATCTTCACCAACTGGAGCCTGATCGAGGCCGACTGGCTCGTTGTCAAAGACCTGGTGCGCAGCGCCATGGACCGCCAGCTGCCACCCGATGCACCCGAGGTGCAGGCATTGGCCTACCGCTGGATGGCACTGATGCTGCACTGGATGGGGGGCGATCTGGACCTGCTGGACCGCTGGGGCCATATGTTTCGCACCGAGCCCAGCGCCCAGGGGCGCAACCACGCGCCGCCCGGCGACATGATCGAATACGTTGAAACGGCCATCAAGCTGCGCCTGGCGCTGCTGGAGAAGTACCTGACCCGCGACGACCTGCGCATGCTGGGCCATGTGCCTCACACCGCGTGGGCGGCACTGGAACGCGACGTACAGCAATTGCTGGACCGCCAAGTACCCTGGGACCATGCAGATGCAGCGGGTGCAGCCGTGCGCTGGAACACGCTGCTCGACCAGCTGACCCACAGCGATGCGCCATTGCGCCAGAAGCTGCTCACGGCGTCGGCCAACGAGCCACTGTTGCAGGCGGGATCGCCGTTGAGCGCCCCCGTGCGCGCCTATCTGCAGGCGGCGCTGGCACATGCGATGCCAGCACCTGCCGTGACTGCTGCGGTCCCTGCGCGCCGCTGAGGCGATCACACCATCTCCCAAAAAAACACTGAAAAGTGCTTGACCCTCACGCAACGTGAGGCCCCACAGTCGATCCTCATGAACGGATCGACACCCTCCTCCAGCCCCTCAGCCCCCACCCGGCGGCTGCACGCGCTGGACAACTTGCGCGCCACCATGATGTGGCTGGGTATCGTGCTGCATGTCTCGGTCATCTACATGAGCCGGCCTTCGCCCCTGCCCTGGCACGACGACCAGTCCAGCCCTCTGGCAGACCTGCTGGTGGCGGTGATCCATGCCTTTCGCATGCCCTTGTTTTTCATCCTCGCCGGGTTCTTCGTGGCAGCGTTGGTCCAACGGCACGGCCTGGCTGGCATGGTGCGCAACCGGCTGCGCCGCCTGGGCCTGCCCTTTGCGCTGTTCTGGCCGCCGCTGTTCGTGATTTGTGCGCTGTTCGGGATGATGTTCCTGCACCGCATGGCCTTTGGCACCTGGGGCGTAGACCGTAGCCTGCTGCCCCGAGGCCCGAACGTCCCCCAAGGCCCGGCCACCATGCACCTGTGGTTTTTGTGGATGCTGTTGTGGCTGACGCTGCTGACGCCCCTGGCATGGACAGTGGTGCGAGCTTTGCCACACAAGATGCAGCAGGCCCTGCAACGCAGCGCCCTCTGGCTGGGCGGCACTCCAATCGGTCTGCTGGCGCTCACGCTGCCGCTGGCCTGGATTGGCGCGGGCTACGACCACGGCATAGTCACGCCCAGCGGGTCCTTTCTGCCGCCGCTGGCGGAATGGATCCACAACGGGCTGTTCTACGGCTTTGGCCTGTGCCTGTATGTGCACCGCAAAGTGCTGATGGCGCGTTACGAACGGCACTGGCCTGCGCTGGCTGGCCTGGGGCTGGTGGGGTTTCTGCTCACCGCGCTGCTGTCAGAAGTGCTGGCCCAGCCCGAGGCATCGGCCTTTGCACTGGTAATGGTTACCGGGGCGTTCACCGACCTGCTGGCCGCGCCGGTATCCGCCATGCGCCACCTGCAGTTCTGGATGGCGCTGGCCTACAACAGCGCGTCGTGGCTGTGGAGCTTTGCGCTGATCGGGCTGTTTCTGCGCCATGTCGGCCAGCCCCGCGCCTGGCTGGCCTATCTGGCCGACAGTTCGTACTGGGTGTACCTGGTGCACCTGCCACTCACCATCGGCCTGGGTGCGCTGCTGTACGGCCTGCCCGTTCCGGCCCTGGCCAAGATGCTGATCAACGTGCTGGCCACCACGGCCCTGTGCCTGGCCAGCTACCACCTGTTTGTGCGTTTTACCGCTGTGGGCCGCTTGCTCACGGGGCGCACGCACACCCGTCATTCTTTGGGAGACCTCGCTCATGCGACCTGATACCTCAACCCGTCCGGCCTCCTCACCCGGCGCAGGCCCTGCAACCCCACCCGCAGACCCGCGCGCCGCGCTGCTGAAGGACCGCAACTTCCGCTGGATGACTGGCGGCTCGGCCCTGTCCATGCTGGGCGACCAGTTCACGCTGATCGCGCTGCCCTGGCTGGTGCTGCAGATGACGGGCGACACGCTGGTGCTGGGCACCGTACTCGCTCTCATCAGCGTACCGCGTGCGCTGTTCATCCTGATCGGCGGCGCGCTGGTGGACCGCCATTCGCCCAAGCAGGTGCTGATGATCACCAAATACGTCAACCTGGTGCTGCTGGCCGCGCTGGCGGGGCTGGTGTTTGCGGGCACTCTGTCGCTGTGGATGGTGTACGCGCTGTCGCTGGGCATCGGGCTGGCCACGGCCTTCAGCATTCCGGCCGGTACGGCCATGATGCCGTCGGTGGTGGCGCGCCCCCAGCTGCAGGCCGCCAACGGCATCAGCCTGGGCCTGCGGCAGCTGACGATGTTCCTGGGGCCCTTGCTCGCGGGGCTGCTGATTGCACTGTTTGGCGCGGGGGATGCAACCGGGGCGGCTACCGGTACTTCGACACATGCCAACGCCACCGGCATCGGCATGGCCTTTGCGCTGGATGCGCTGAGCTTTGCCGTGTCGGCCTGGACGCTGTCCAAGGTGCAGCCCCATGCAGGCCTTGCGGGCGCTTCAGCCCCCACGGCCGCGCCACAGGCAGTGCTCGCCTCGGTGGCGCAGGGCCTGGGTCACTTCTGGCGCGACAGTGAGCTGCGCACCTGCTTTTTGTACTGGAGCGCCATTGCCCTGTTCATCATGGGCCCCATCCACATCGCCATTCCGGTGCTGGCCAGCAGCAGCCCGCAGCTGGGTGCCGCAGCCTTCGGCATCATCGTGGGCGCCCATGGTGCGGGCACGCTGCTGGGCATGTTGGTGTCGGGCATGGTGCCCCGGTTGCGGTTTGGCAGCCTGGGCATGACCATCCTGGCGTTCGACGCCATCATTGGCGCGCTGTTCATGCCGCTGGGCCTGGTCACCGCTGTGTGGCAGGGCGCGGTGCTGATGCTGGTCATCGGTCTGCTCGGCGGATTCATGCAGGTGAGCGTGTTCACCTGGATCCAGCACCGGGTCCCGCCCGCCCTGCTGGGCCGCGCGATGAGCCTGTTCATGTTCATCTTCATGGGACTGGCACCCATCTCGGCCGCCGTCACCGGCTGGGTGATGAAGAGCATCACGCTCACCCAGCTGTTTGCGGCCAGCGGCGGAACGCTGGTGGTGCTGGCCGCACTGGCCTTTGTGCTCACACCCATGCGCCGCGTGACGGATGCAGCGCCCGCCACACGATAAGGCTCCCCACGCAAAAATGGCTGGACCACTGGTCCAGCCATTTTTATGACAGAGGACGAGTGCCTCAGACTTCGGTCACAAACTGCTCGCGGGGGCGGCGCACCTTTTTCAGGTTCACCAGCCAATCGCCTTCGTCGGCGCGGTAGCCCAGCGGCAAGATGGCGACGCTGCGCAGACCGCGCGCCCGCAGGCCCAGGATTTCATCGAGCGCGTTGGGGTCAAAGCCTTCCATAGGCGTCGAGTCCACTTCTTCGAACGCCGCAGCGATCAGGGCAGCGCTCATGCCAATGTAGGCCTGGCGGGCGGCATGCTGGAAGTTCACTTCGGCGTCGCGCTGGGGGTAGCTGCTGAGCAGCATCTGGCGGTAGTTTTCCCAACCTTCGTTCTTGAAGCCACGCTGGTCGTTGGTCATGTCGAACATCATGTTGATGCGGTCGGCCGTGTAGTTGTCCCAAGCCGCAAACACCAGCAGGTGCGAGCCGTCGGTGATCTGGGCCTGGTTCCAGGCGATGGGCTGGATCTTGGCGCGCACGGCAGGGTCGGTCACCACAATGATCTCGAACGGCTGCAGGCCGCTGGACGTGGGCGCCAGGCGGGCGGCTTCAAGAATGCGCTCCACCTTGTCCTGTGGAACCACCTTGGCGGGGTTCATCTTCTTGGCGGCGTAGCGCCATTGCAGTTTGTTCAGCAGGGGTTGGGCGGCGGATGTGTCGATGGTCATGGCAAGGTCTCTGAAAAAAGAAATTGATCGATGGATGCGTTGATGGTGGAACTGTAGGCACCCCACATCGGTTCGGTAAGCCCTGCCAAAGAAAAGGATTGTTCGCGATTGATCAACAATCGCCCCGGCGGCACGCTGCAGCGAGGCGTTTTGGCACAGGTGCTGCTGCACAGGCGCAGAGCACGTGGGCGTACACTCGTGGCCCGTGAATGCCCGGGTCAACTCCCGGCTGACCGCGCCCCTTCATGAGTGAACCCGACCTGTCTTTTCTGGACCCTGCAGGCCGCCAAGGCGCAGCCGCAGCGCCCACGCCACGCCCACCCGCCCCCCATCCCCGCGCCCCCGGCGCATCGGCAGAGGGCCTGGTGGCCGAGTTGCGTGCCTACCAGGCCGAGCTGGAAAGCCAGAACAAGGTGCTGCGCTACAGCCAGGCCGTGGCCGAGAGCGCCTACGAGCGCTTCGAAACCCTGTTTGCCAGCGTGCCGCTGGCCCTCATGGTGGTGGACGACCACGACATGGTGGTGCAGGCCAACTCCATGGCGCACCGCTCGTTCCAGCCCACGGAGCGCGACCGGCCACTGACCGCGCTGATGCCTTTTGTGTGCCCGCAAGACGCTGCCCGCGTGCGCGAGGCCTTTGCCCATGCGCAGGACCTGGGGCACAGCGAGGTCAAGGAGGTGGTGTTCACCATCAGCGAGGCCACGCGCATCACCGGCGACCTGCATATTGCCCACATCGATGCACCGCAAACCAGCGGCCCGCCGCTGTCGCAGTTTTTGTGCGCCGTGATCGACCAGGGCCCGCTGCTGGCCGAGCGCCAGGCGCTGCAGCACAGCGCCGAGACCCTGCAGCAACGCAACGAGCAGATCCGCGCCAGCGAAAAGCGGCTGGAGGCCGTGATCAACTCCGCGCTGGACGCCATCATCTGCGTGGACCAGCACCAGCGCATCACCGTGTTCAACCCGACCGCCGCCGCGCTGTTCCAGTGCAGCGCCAGCGATGCGCTGGGCAGCACGCTCGACCGCTTTCTGCCCGATGCCGCCCAAGCCCTGGCGTTTGCCCAGCTCACCACGCAGGCCCTGCTGGGCGAGATGACGGCCCTGACCGCCAGCGGCAAGGAGCTGGCCGTGGAGGTGAGCGTGTC
Source organism: Acidovorax sp. Root70 (assembly GCF_001428225.1). NCBI lineage: Bacteria > Pseudomonadati > Pseudomonadota > Betaproteobacteria > Burkholderiales > Comamonadaceae > Acidovorax > Acidovorax sp. Root70. The sequence goes on along the minus strand of NZ_LMHQ01000010.1, from coordinate 46,254 downwards.
GTTCGAACGCCATGCCGACGGGGAAACCACCACCGTGTTTGCCCGCGACCTCACCGGCCGCAAGAAGGCCGAGGCGCACCGCAACGAGCTGGAAGCCCAGCTGCGCGAGTCGCACAAGATGCAGGCCGTGGGCACCATGGCCGGGGGCATTGCGCACGACTTCAACAACATCCTGGGTGCCATCCTGGGCAATGTGGAGCTGGCCAAGGCCGACTGCGCCGCAGGCTCGCCCGTGCTGGAGAGCCTGCTGGAGATCGACAAGGCCGGCCGCCGCGCGCGCGACCTGGTGCGCCAGATCCTCACCTTCAGCCGCAACGAACCTCCGCAGCGTTCGGCCGTGTCGCTGGCCGAGGTGGTGCACGACACCGAGCGCCTGCTGCGCGTGACCCTGCCCCCCGCCATCGAACTGCACATGCAACTGCAAGCGGGCCTGCCGCCTGTGCTGGCCGATGCCACGCAAGTCGAGCAGGCCCTGCTCAACCTTTGCACCAACGCCGTCCATGCCATTGGTACCGAGCGCGGCAGCATCCATGTGGAAGCGGCCACGGTGCAGCCCGACCAGCGCCTGACCGAGCGCCTGGGCCTGGCGCCCATCGACTATGTGGCCCTGACGGTGCGCGACACCGGCCCCGGCATGGACGCCGCCACGCTGGAGCGCATCTTTGAGCCTTTCTTCACCACCAAGCCCGTGGGCCAGGGCACCGGCCTGGGCCTGGCGGTGGTGCACGGCGTGATGCGTACACACGAAGGCGGGGTGGACGTGCAAAGCGCGCCCGGCCAAGGTAGCCGGTTCACACTGTACTTTCCGGTAGCGACTGGCGCGACGGCCAGCACCCCAACCAGCGCGGCGGCCGATGGGCCCACCGACCCGGCGCCGCAGGCATTCCCCTCAGCTACAGAGGTCACAGCGTCTGCGCCAGTCCCCGCAGCACCGCCCAGCCCCACACCGTCCAAGAAACACCATGTGATGTACGTGGACGACGACCAGGCCCTGGTCTTTTTGGTGCAGCGCCTGCTGCGCCGCCGGGGCTATGAGGTCAGCGGCTATACGGACCCGCACGAGGCCACGGCGGCGCTGCGGACCGCCCCACAAGCCTATGACCTGCTGGTCACCGACTACAACATGCCCGGCTTCTGCGGTGTGGACCTGGTGCGCGAGGCCCGCCTCATCCGCCCCGATCTGCCCGTGGCCCTGGCCTCGGGCTACGTCACGGCCGAGATCGAGCAGGCTGCGCTAGCCGAAGGCGCCCAGGCCCTGATCCACAAACCCAACGATGTGGAAGAACTCTGCGCCACCGTGCAGCGGCTGATCGTGGGCCATGACCCTGCCTGAGCCCGTGGCAGATGGCGTAGAGGCGCTGTACGAAGACGATGACCTGCTGGTGCTGTGCAAGCCATCAGGCCTGCTGTGTGTGCCCGGCCGGGGCCCCGACAAGCAAGACTGCCTGAGCGCCCGCGCACAGCAGCGCTGGCCCGGTGCGCTCGTCGTGCACCGGCTGGACCAGGCCACCTCGGGCCTCGTGCTCATGGCGCGCCACATCGACGCGCAGCGCCGCCTGGGCCACGCGTTTGCCGAGCGCCTGGTGCACAAGCGCTACCAAGCGGTGGTGCAAGGGCTGCTGGGCACCGTGGGTGGCGACTGGAGCGAAATCGACCTGCCCATTGCCGTCGACTGGGAGCGGCGCCCGCTGCGCGTCATCGACCACGCTGTGGGCAAACCCAGCCTGACCCGCTGGCGCGCGCTGGCGCACGACGCGACGGCACAGACCACCCGCGTTGAGCTGGAGCCCCTCACCGGCCGCACCCACCAGTTGCGCGTGCACCTGGCCGCCATCGGCCACGCCATCCTGGGCGACGCGCTGTATGCCGATGCCGCCACGCAGGCACAGGCGCCGCGCCTGCTGCTACACGCCAGCCACCTGGCCTTTGCGCACCCCGGCACGGGCGAGCAGATCGCGCTGGAGTGGGCGGCCGATTTCTAGCGAAATTGCGCGATAGCGCTAGTGGAACATGCGCCAATCGCTATTTATTCGATAGCAAATGATGTTTGACGGTCAGCGCCCGCCCGGCGGCGCGGCACGCGACATGGCCCACTGCACGGCCAGGATGCTTGCCAGCACCACCAGCATGCCCACCAGCGACACCCCCGTCATGGCCTGCCCCAGCAGCGCCCAGCCCAGCAGCACCGCCGTGACGGGGCTCAGCAGCCCCAGCGACGACACCGCCACCGACGGCAGGCGCGCAATGCCACGGAACCACAGCGCATAGGCCACCAGCGCGCCCGCCAGGCTGAGGTACAGATAACCCGCAATGTGGGTGGCAGTGAGTGCAGGCAAAGGCGGGTCCACCGCCCACGCCACCGGCGCCAGCATGAGGCCGCCCGCCAGCAACTGCCAGCCGGTAAACGCCAGCACCGGCAAGTCAGACCGCCAGCGCCGCGACCAGAACGTGCCCGCCGCCATGCACAACGTGCCCACCAGCGCGGCAGCCACGCCCACCATGTCCCAGCGCGCACCGGGCGACAACAGCAGCGCCGCCATGCCCAGCACACCGAAAGCCCCCGCAGCCAGCGCCAATGCGGGCGGGCGCCGGTGGTCCAGCGCCCAGGTCAGGCCCATCACCACCAGCGGCCCCACAGCGCCCACCACCGCAGCCACGCCACCGGGCAACCGGTAGGCCGCCACAAACAGCAGCGCCTGGAACACGCCAATGTTCAGCGCCGCCAGCACCAACAGGCGCCGCCACCCCACCCAGTCGCCCCAGGCCGGCCAGCGGCGGCACCACAGCACCAGCAGCAAACCTGCGGGCAAGGTACGCAGCAGCGCGGCGGTAAAGGGCCGGTCAGGCGGCAGCAGCTCGGTGGTGACGATGTAGGTCGAGCCCCAAATGACGGGCCCGAGCGCCGTGGTAAGCGCATCAAGCCAGACCGAAGAGCTTGCTGTGGATCGTGCAGAGGTCATTTATTTATCTTCAATTCAAGACAAAAACTCTACCATACAATCTCGAACTCAAGACAATTCAGCCACCACAAGCCCATGGCCACCCCACGCGAACCCGACGCCGTCGATGCCATCCTGGCCCAGTGGAAGCGCGAGCGCCCCGACCTGGACGCCAGCCCCATGGGCCCCATCGGGCGCATCAAGCGCTGCGCCGTGCTGCTGGAGCGGCGGCTGGATGAAACCTTTGCCGACTTCGGCCTGAGCCGCTGGGAGTTCGACATGCTGGCCACGCTGCGCCGCAGTGGCGCGCCCTACTGCCTGGCACCGACCACGCTGTTCTCCACGCTCATGGTCACCTCCGGCACCATGACGCACCGCATGGCCAAGCTCGAAGCCCAGGGCTGGATCGAGCGCCTGCCCAACCCGGCCGACGCCCGCAGCTCGCTGGTGCAGCTCACGCCCCAGGGGCTGGAGCTGATCGACCGCGCCGTGGAGGCCCACGTGGCCAACGAACACCGCATCCTTTCGGCCCTCAAGGCGCCCGACCTGGCGGCGCTGGACGCACGCTTGACATTGCTGCTGGCCGCACTGGAGTCACGCAGAGGCCAGTGAAGTCAACCGGCCCTGTGTACTGCGCAGTAACATGGCGGGATGCCTCAAAACCACCTCTACATCCTCACCGGCGCATCGCGCGGCATGGGCCTGGCCATGGCCCAGCAGCTTTTGCGCAGCGGCAACACCCTGATCTGCATTGCCCGCAGTGCCAACGACGACCTGGCCGCCGAGGCCCGGGCCGCGGGCGTCACCATCGAACAGTGGCAGCAAGACCTGTCGCAGGGCGAGCAGGCGGCCCACAAGCTGCAAGCCTGGCTGCAGGCCCAGGGCCCGCAGGCGTTTGCCAGCGCCACCCTCATCAACAACGCGGGCATGATCCCGCGCATCGCTCCGCTGTCAGCCAGCGACGTGGACGACCTGGCCACCGCCCTGCGCGTCGGGCTGGAGGCGCCCATGCAGCTCACCGCCGCCTTCCTGGGCGCGACGGACACCTGGACGGTGCCGCGCAAGGTGCTCAACATCTCGTCGGGCCTGGGCCGCCGGGCCATGGCCTCGCAGGCCGCCTACTGCGCCGCCAAGGCGGGCATGGACCATTTCACGCGCTGCGTGGCGCTGGACGAGGCCCTCAAGCCCCATGGGGCCAAGGTATGCTCGCTGGCTCCCGGTGTGATCGACACCGACATGCAGGTCCAGCTGCGCGGCGCCGACCCGGCCGCCTTCCCGGACCGCCAGAATTTCGCCAACCTCAAGACGGGTGGCCAGCTCACATCGCCTGCCGACGCCGCCACCCGCGTGCTCGCCTGGCTGGAGCGCGCAGACTTCGGCACCAACCCGGTGGCCGATGTGCGCGAGGCGTGAGCACGATTACTCCCATTTTGATAGCTGCAACCGCATGATTCACCAGCGCTTGCAGCCATTTGACCTGAATTTCTCTGAAAGGACCTCCCCATGACCCGTGAAGTCGTCGTCGTCAGCGCAGTGCGCACCGCCATTGGCACCTTTGGCGGCAGCCTCAAGGACGTGCCCCCTACCGAACTGGGTGCACTCGTCGTGCGCGAATCGCTCGCCCGCGCCAACGTGGAAGGCAAGGACGTGGGCCACGTGGTGTTCGGCCATGTGGTCAACACCGAGCCCAAGGACATGTACCTCTCGCGCGTGGCGGCCATCAACGGCGGTTGCGCCGAGGGCACGCCTGCGTTCAACGTCAACCGCCTGTGCGGCTCGGGCCTGCAGGCCATCGTCAGCGCCAGCCAATCCATCCTGCTGGGCGACACCGATGTGGCCATTGGCGCCGGTGCCGAAAACATGAGCCGCGTGCCCTTTGCCAGCCTGAACATGCGCTGGGGCGCCCGCATGGGCGACACCAAGATGGTGGACATGATGATCGGCGCGCTGCACGACCCCTTCCACAACATCCACATGGGTGTGACGGCCGAGAACATCGCCGCCAAGTGGGGCATCAGCCGCGAAGACCAGGACAAGCTGGCGGTCGAAAGCCACAACCGTGCCGAGCGCGCCACGCAAAACGGCGTGTTCAAGGACCAGATCGTCCCCGTCACCCTGAAGAGCAAGAAGGGCGACGTGCAGTACGCCACCGATGAGCATTTCCGCCCCGGCGCCACGATGGACGACTTGGCCAAGCTCAAGCCCGTGTTCATCAAAGAAAACGGCACGGTGACGGCTGGCAACGCCTCCGGCATCAACGACGCCGCCGCCGCCGTAGTGCTGATGGAAGCCGGTGCCGCCAAGGCACGCGGCGCCAAGCCCCTGGCCCGCCTGGTGGCCTACGCCCACGCGGGCGTGGACCCCAAATACATGGGCATTGGCCCCGTGCCCGCCACGCAGCTGGCGCTGAAGAAGGCGGGCCTCACCGTCAACGACCTGGATGTGATCGAAGCCAATGAAGCCTTTGCCGCCCAGGCCTGCGCCGTGACCAAGGACCTGGGCCTGGACCCCGCCAAGGTCAACCCCAACGGCTCGGGCATCTCGCTGGGCCACCCCATCGGCGCCACCGGTGCGCTCATCACCGTCAAGGCCATCCACGAGCTGCAACGCATCCAAGGCCGCTACGCGCTAGTGACCATGTGCATTGGCGGCGGCCAGGGCATTGCGGCGATTTTCGAACGCTTCTGACCTGCACGCGGGTGCGCACACTGCCATCGCCACCGGCGATGCTGCCACCCGCTATTGGCAATGCGAGCGCCACGGTCGATCAGCGATCATTGGCGCCCGCTGCCCCAGATCAGCCGGGCCCACCGCAGCTGCACTCCAGCAGCTCAAAGGCCGCCCGCACACCACTGAACCGACGGAGACACCCCTCACCATGATGCGCACCCTGCTTTCCTTCACCGCCCTCGCCTTCGCCCTGGGCGCCACGGCCCACGCCCAGGCGCCTGCGCCCGCAGCAGCCTACCCGGCCAAGCCCATCCGCCTGATCGTGCCCTTCCCGCCCGGCGGCGGCACCGACATCCTGTCGCGCCTGGTGGCCACCAAGCTCACGGAGAGCGCCAAGTGGACCGTGGTGGCCGACAACCGCGCCGGCGCTGGCGGCACCATCGGCATTGGCGAGGCCGTCAAGGCGGCGCCCACGGGCTATGACCTGGTCATGGGCCAGAAGGACAACCTGGTGATCGGCCCCTGGCTGTACAAGAACCTGACCTGGGACCCCACCAAGGACCTGACCGCCGTGGCCCATGTGGCCTACACGCCCGTGGTCATTGCGACCAGTGCCAACTCCAAGTTCAAGACGCTGGCCGACGTGGTGGCTGCCGCCAAGGCTGCGCCCGGCACCATCACCTACGGGTCGCCCGGCAACGGCACCTCCATTCACCTGGCGGGCGACCTGTTCGAGAAGGCTGCGGGCATCAAGCTCAGCCACATCCCGTACAAGGGCTCCAACCCCGCGCTGATGGATGCGCTGTCGGGCAACGTGGATTTGCTCATGTCCTCGGTGCCGTCGGCCATGGCCCAGATCAAGTCGGGCAAGCTGCGCCCGCTGGCCGTGACCTCGGCCAAGCGCAGTTCGTCCATGCCCGAGGTGCCCACCGTGTCCGAGTCGGGCTTCAAGGACTTTGATGTGAGCACCTGGTACGGCGTGTTTGCACCCGCCGGCACGCCGGCCACCGTGGTGAACGTCGTCAACGCAGAAATCAACAAACTGCTGGCAACCCCTGAAATGAAGGCCGCCATCCACGCCCAGGGCGCCGAGCCCGAGGCCATGTCGGCCGCTCAGTTCAACACCCTGCTCAAGGCCGACTACGCCAAGTGGAAGGGCATTGTGGAAGCCTCTGGCGCAAAGATCGAGTGACCGCCTGAAGGGCTCTCTGCAATAAAAAACGGCTCCGAAAGGAGCCGTTTTGCATGGGGCAAAAACAATCAGTCCCGCACGACCAGCACAGGGATGTGCACCACACCCAGCACACGCTGCGTGACGCTGCCCAGCACCAGCTTTTCGAGGCCACGACGGCCATGCGAGCCCATCACGATGAGGTCGGCGCCCGTGCTCTCCAGCGCACGCAAAATGCCATCGTGCACCGCGTGGCCCTCACCCACCACGGTGGTGACCTGCACGCCCGCATCGGCCATGGCTTTCTTGGTGGCTTCCAACGCTGCGTTGGCCTCAGCCGTGGCTGCACTGATGTACTGCGCCTGGCCGTAGGCAAAGTCCGCACCCACGCCAGTGAAGGGATAGGGATCGATCACGTACACCGCGGTGACGGTGCTGCCAAAGGTCTTGGCCAGGCCGGCGGCCTTGGACACGGCCAGCATCGAGGTCTTGGAACCATCGACAGGAACCAGAATGTGCTTGAACATGGTGCATCTCCTTGGGTTGAATGGTGTGGCGGGCTTGTGGCCCCACAACGTGCAGTGTGAACGCCCACCTTACCGCGCATCTTGATTCGCATCAAATCGGATGCACTCCCACAGGTTCGTTCACGCCACGGGCGGCACCTGCCCCACCACGTCCGCCCCCTGGAAGTTGCCTCGGCGGCAGGTCACCACCAAGGTGTCGCGGTAACCAGCGTCGCCCAGTGGCTGGATGGGGGTGGACTCGTGGATCATGCGTGCGTCGTCCAGCAGCAGCAGGGACCACGGCTCCGTCAGCGTAAAGCGCTGCCCGCCGGGGCCGGTTGCTTCAAACACCCGCGTCTCGCCGCCCTTGACACCTTCGCGCCCCACCAAAAACACCGCCACCAGATCGACGCCGTCGCGGTGGGCGCCCTCGGGCGTGGGGCGGCCAATGCCGTCCGTGGTGTCGATGCGAAACTGGTGCGCCTCCACAAACCAGGGCGCGGGGGCCTGCGGGCTGGCAAACACGGCGTCCGATACGCCCGCCAGCGCAGACAGCAGTTGCCGCCACACGGGTTGTGCCACGGTGGCCGGCTCCATCGGCGCAAACCAGCGCTCCATGCCACCGTGCAGCGCGTTGTACTCCACCGGTTGCCAGTGGGCCCGGTGCGGCACCTGCTGCATCTGGCCGTCCTGCAGCACAAAGCAGGCATGGCGGCGGCGGCGGTAGCGACCACCGTCTTTCAGGAACTCGTCGGGGGGCAAGGCCGCCCAGTCGCCATTGAGGGCCATGAGCGCAGACAGATCACAGCCCACCCATTCGGCAACGGCCGCAGGGCTGAGTACGGCAAAACCGCTGCTGCGCAACTGGCTCGCGACGTCAGACGGGGTAGTGAAAGGGGGAGAAAACGAGACTTGGGCCATAAGGCCCGAAGCTTAACCGCAGGCACCGCACGGGCCCCTGCCACCGCACAATCTGCTACGGGGCAGGGCCTGCTTCACTACCCGGCCCAGGCCCTGCACTGAGCACCCTGCTCAGTCCCGGTTGCCGTGGCCCTTGCCACGGCCCTCGCCCCGCCCATGTCCCCGGTCATGGTCGCGGTCGTGTTTGCCGCCGCGCCCACGGTCGTCATCCCATCGTTGGTCGTCGCGACCCCGAGGGCCCTGGTAGGGGTTGCCACGGCGCGGTGGCGGCTCTTGCACAAAGTACACGGGCTGGCTGCAAGCGTTGTAGCGGGCGCAATGTTTGCCCCAGTTCTTGGCATGGCCCGGCGGCACATACAGATAGATGGGTGCACGTGGCACCACCACGGCAGGCCGCTGGATGATGACCGGCTCCGCGTAAATCAGCGGAGGGGGTGGCGCGTTGCCGATGTTTATGCGGCCATACACACCGGGTGCCAGTTCGCCCCCCACGGTGGCGTTGACGTAGGCCTGCGCATGCGCGCCGCCCGCCAAGCCGAGCAGCAAAGCTGCCGTTGCGCCAGAAACAAGAAGACGGATCGTGGGAAGAATGGTGTTTTTCATGGAAAGCTCCTGCTGACTGCCACACCGTGCACGCAGACAGTGCGTACATGGGGAAGGCGGCTCTGTGTCGGTCACAAGACCTGCCGTACCTTACACCGTTCACACGCTACAAAATGTCAGCCAATGGCGACAGTTGTTGGCAATGGATGAGGTAGCGCAAAGCCGAGTGCGCCCCGGTCGCGGCCCTCCATACGCCCGAAGGCGTCACAAAGTCGCCGCGCTGGCCACCGCCTGCCGCAGCGCATCGGCGGGCCCCGGGCGCCCAAACAGGTAGCCCTGCCAGGTGTGGCAACCCAGCCCGGCCAGCATGTCGCGCTGCTCCAGGGTCTCAACCCCCTCGGCAATCACCCCCAGGTCCAGGCTCCGGGCCAAAGTCACGATGGTGCGGGCAATGCTGGCGTCGTTGGCATCGGTGAGCAGGTCGCGCACAAAGCTCTGGTCGATCTTGAGCTGGTCCAGCGGCAGCCGCTTGAGGTAGCTCAAACTGGAATAGCCCGTGCCAAAGTCGTCCAGCGAGAAGCCCAGCCCCGCCGCGCGCAGGGTGTCCATGCGCTGTATGGTGTCCTCCACGTCGTCCAGCAACAGGGTCTCCGTCAATTCGAGCTTCAGCCGGCGCGGGTTGGCGCCGGTCTCTTCCAGCACGCCCAGCACTTCATCCACAAAATGGCTGTGGCGGAACTGCCTTGCACTCACGTTCACCGCCAGGGTCCAGTGGGCAGTCTGCGGGTCGCGGGCCCACTCCACCAATTGCTGGCAGGCGGTGCGCAAAATCCATACCCCCAGCGGCACGATGAGGCCCGAGGCCTCGGCCACCGGGATGAACTCGGCCGGAGACACCAGCCCGCGCTGCGGGTGTTGCCAGCGCACCAGCGCCTCGGCGCCCACAATGCCTTGCTGCTGGTGGATTTGCGCCTGGTAATGCAGCAGGAACTGCCCCTCGCGCAGCCCCTCGCGCAAGCCCGCTTCCAGCAGTGTGCGCGCCGTCACGTTGGCCTGGGTGCGTGGATCGAAGAACCGCAAGGTGTTGCGCCCTGCCCCCTTGGCCTGGTACATGGCCATGTCGCCATGCTTGAGCAGCTCGTCCACCGAGCCGCGCGCATCGGCATACAGCGCGATGCCGATGCTGCAGGAGCTGTGGTGCGTATGGCCGTCGAGCTGGTAGTTCTGGCTGAGCGCCTGCAGCACGGTGCGCCCCACCGTTTCGGCCTGGCCGGCGGCTTCGTGCGCCTGGGGGCTGAGCCCCTCCAGCAGCACCACAAATTCGTCCCCTCCCAGGCGCGCCACGGTGTCGCCCATGCGCACACAGCCACCCAGGCGCGCGGCAACCTGACGCAACAGCTGGTCGCCCAGTTCATGGCCCTGGGTGTCGTTGAGGTCCTTGAAGTTGTCCAGATCCACAAACAACAGCGCGCCTCCCGCGCCCGACCGCGCGCAGGCGGCCAGGCTGTGCTGCAGGCGGTCGTTCATCAGCCGGCGATTGGGCAGGCCCGTGAGCGGGTCGTAGAAGGCCAGCAGCCTGATCTCTTCTTCGGCCGCCTTGCGGCCGGAGATATCGGTCTGCGTGCCCACATAGTGCGTAATCTCGCCGCGCGGCGAGCGCACGGTGGTGATGGTGATCCAGGCCGGGTATTCGGTGCCATCCTTGCGCCGGTTCCATACCTCCCCCTGCCACATGCCGGTGGCGTGCAAGATGTTCTTCAGGGCAGCGTAAAAGGACGCGTCCTGGCGGCCCGAGTGCAGCAGGCGCGGTGTCTGGCCCACCAGTTCGTCCACCGTGTAGCCGGTCAGCCGCGCATAGGCCTGGTTGGCCTTGAGGATGCGCTGGTCCGGCCCGGTGACGATCATGCCCTCGAACGACTCAAACACCGTGGCGGCGATCTGCAGCGACTCTTCGGCCTTGCGGCGCTCGGTGATGTCGGTTGAGATACCGCACAGTGCATAGATACTGCCGTCCGCGTGGCGCAGCGGAATCTTGATGGACAGGAACGCGCGTGCCTCACCGCTTGAGGAGGGTGTGTTCACCTCCTCCGCCTCCAGGGTTTCGCCTTCCTCCAGCACGCGCCGGTCATTGGCGCGCAGCTGCCGGGCCGTGGCCGCATCAAAAAAATCCGCGTCATCATGGCCCAGCACCTCATGCACAGGCCTGCCGAAATACTGCAGCGTCTGGTGATTGGCGTACTGGTAGCGGTAGTCCTGGCCCTTGATATAGATAGAGGCCCCGACGCTGTCCAAAATGGCGGCCAGTTTTTGCTCGCTGTCCTGCAGGTGGCGCGTACGCTCTTGCACCTGGCGGCGAAAGATCGCGGCCGTCAGCGCGGCCAATAAACCGAAAGCCACCAGGCCTGCCAGCCCCCACCACAACCAGGGCGAAACCCGCACTTCCGGGTCCTGCCTGCCCCAGTGGCGCATGACCTGGGCATAGGACGGGTCCGCACCACTGCGCCAGTCCTCGACCGATCGGTCAATGGCGGCCAGCACGTCTGCATTGCGCCCAGGGCCGGTGGCAAAGAACAGCGCAGCAGGCTGGAACACGATGCCCGTGTCCACCACGCCATAGCGGGCCGAATGAAAATTGCCGAACAGGTGGTTGGAGATGACCGCATCAGCCTCGCCCCGCTGCACCATGGCAAACGCATCCATAAGGCTGGACGCGTCCACCAAGGTGACCTGAATGCCAAAGCTGTCCACCATGTTCAAGAACGTGGACCGCTGCACGGAGCCCTTGAGCACCGCTACCCGCTTGCCTTGCAGGTCAAACAACGAGTAGATGGGCGCGCCCGACGTGCGATAGATTTGCGACCAGCTGTTCAGCACCGGCAGGCGGTGAAAGTCGTACAGGATCTCGCGCTCTGGCGACCGGGCCACGTCAGGCATCAGGTCGAGCTGGCCCTGGCGTAGCGCGTCCAGGCAGTCCTGCCAGCTGCAGGGTACGTATTTGATGGTCCACTGCTCGCGCGCGGCCACCAGCCGCAGCAGATCCACGAAGATGCCCGCAGCCTTGCCATCGGCCTCCACAAACACCTTGGGCTCGTTGGAGTACACGCCCACACGCAGCTCACGCGGGGCCGCTGCCACGCTGGCGCTGGCCGCCAGGACTGCAGCCCACACAATGCCTCGCAGCCAAGCGGCGTATTGCCGCGCCAGCCGGTTCGCGCCAGGTTTCACATCGGCCCCCACAGGTGATGGAAAACCCATGTTAACGAATGCTTGCAAAAACCTCCAAAGATTAACTGCCGCGCTTGCGTTGGGTTAGCATATGTTTACCCCCGCTTCGCCCAGGAGACAGCGATGCCCCACGAACGCCGCCACTTCGTCCGCGTCGGTTTTGATGCACCGGCCCTGCTGACCACCTCCACCGATGCGTTCAGCGTGCATGTGCAGGATTTGTCACTCAAGGGCGCGTTGATCATGGTGCCCGCGCAGGCTGCGCTGGAGCAAGGCATGTTGTGCCAGCTGACCGTTCCCTTGGCCGACACCGGCAACCACATTGCCATGTCCACCGAGGTGGCGCATGTGCAGGGCCTGCACGCCGGGCTGCTGTGCAAGGGCATTGACCTGGACAGCGTCACCCACCTGCGCCGCCTGATCGAACTGCAGTTGGGCGACCCCGCCCTGCTCGAACGGGACCTGGGCGAATTGACCTTGGCTGGCGCGGCGCACTGATCACCGCCACCGCTGAAAGAGCCGCCGCAAAAACGGCGCCTCTTGCTTATCAGACCGGTGGGGGGCAGCCGGTCACTGCACTTCCTGCTCCTGCAGTGCGCGCCACATCACCTTGCCGCTGCCGCTCTTGGGCAGTGCGTTCACAAACTGCACGATGCGCGGCACTTTGTATACCGCCATGTTCTCGCGGCACCAGTCGATGATCTGCTGCTCGGTCGTGTCCTTGTGGGTGGCGCGCAGCACCACAACGGCCTTCACCGTCTCGCCCCGGTAGCTGTCCTTGGCGGCAATGATGCAGGCCTCCTGGATCGCCGGGTGGCGGAACATCAGGGCTTCGACCTCGGCCGGCCACACCTTGAAGCCGCTCGCGTTGATCATGCGCTTGAGCCGGTCGGTCAGGAAAAAGTAGCCGTCCTCGTCCATGCGGCCCAGATCCCCCGAACGGAAGAAGCGCTTGCCCTCGAACTCGATGAAGGCCGAGGCCGTGGCGTCGGGCCGCTTCCAGTAGCCCTCGAACACCTCCGGGCCATGGATGATGATCTCGCCCTGCTCGCCCACGGGCAGCTCCCGCAGCGTGTCGGGGTCGATCACGCGGGCATCGGTGCTCATGAACGGAATGCCCAGGCACTGCTGTTTGGGGTGGTCCGGCGGGTTGGCGTGCGAAGGCGCAGCCGTCTCGGTCAGGCCATAGCCCTCGGCATAACGCAGGCCGTATTGCTCCAGCAAGCGCTGCGCCACCGCCTGTGGCATGGCCGCACCACCACCACCGATGTAGGCCAGGCTGGACAGGTCGTAGCTGGCAAAGTTCGGACTGCCCAGCAGATCGATGACCATGGTCGGAATGTTGGTCCAGGTGGTGACCTGGTAGCGCGATATCAGGCGCCCGGCGAGGTCACGGTCCCAGCGGGGCATGATCACCAAGGTGGCACCGCAGTAGATGGACGTATGCATCACGCTCACCATGCCGGTGATGTGGAACATGGGCACCACCGCCAGCGTCACGTTATCGGCAGAACCATTGCCCCACAGGCTGGCGGCCACCGCGTTGTGCATGATGCTTTTGTGCAGGTGCATGCAGCCCTTGGGCAGGCCTGTGGTGCCGCTGGTGTAGGGCAGCAGCGCCATGTCGGCCGGGCCCACCGACAAGGCGGGGGGGGCATCGGTACAAGCCAAGGCATCCACCCAGGCGTGGGCCTGCCCGCCTTCCAGCGCAGGCAAAGGGTGGCGCGTGCCCAGCCAGTCCATCCACGCCTCGGGCGGTGCATCCATACCGGTCACGGCCACGTCAAACGCATCCGAAAACTGCGTGACCACCAGATGCGCCAGCCGCTCGCCAGCGGCCAGTGCGTTGCTGGCCTTGGCCATCTCTGGTGCCAGATCGCCCGTGGTGATTGCCACCTTGGTGTCGGGATCGGTGATGTAGTGCTTCAGCTCCTCGGCCCGGTTCATGGGGTTGACCGGCACCACCACCGCATTGGCCCGCAGGATGGCAAAGTGCGCCATCACGAGCTGCGGGCAGTTTTGCATGCACAGCACCACGCGGTCGCCACGCTGCACACCCAGTTGCGCCAGCTTTGCTGCCAGGCGCTCTGCGCCTTCCATCAGCTGCTGATAGCTCGTCGTCGTCCCAAAAAAGACCAGTGCCGCCTTGTCAGGGTAGCGGCGTGCGTTGGTGGCCAGGTTGTCCCACAGCGAAGTAGCAGGCAGCGTGATGGCATGGGGAAGGCGGCGGGGCCAGAACTTGTGGTGAGGACGCATGGGGGGCAAATCTCCTTGTGCCCGCAAGCCTAGATGCCGCGCCTTGGTCGGGCAATGGGGATGCCCCGGGCACGCGTCACCAAAGTGACCCCAGGACTATCCGCTCCATCAGTTGCCCCCCCGGCGGCGGACTGCCCGCCAGTTGCCAAGGTCTGCACGGTCACGGACACTTCTTCGGAATGGACAAGCTCAAAGCCATTCAATATTTTCTGGCCGCTGCGCAGACCGGTAGTCTGTCGGCTGCGGCGCGCCAGCAGGATGTGAGTTTGCAGGCCGTGGCCAAGCTGGTGGGAGCGCTGGAAGTGCAGCTCGGCACCAAGCTGTTCCAGCGGGGCAGCCGCGGGCTCGCGCTCACTGCCGATGGTGTGCAGTACGCCGAAGCTTGTGCGCCGTTGCTGGCGCAATTGCAGGCGGCCGATGAAGGGCTGGGCCAGGCCAGGCAGCGCCCGCAAGGCACGCTGGTGGTGGGCGGCACACCGTTCTTCCTGCAGCACTTCATCGTGCCAGCGCTGCCGGCCTTTCATGTCAGCCATCCAGACCTCACGCTGGACCTGCGCACCGTTGTCCACCTGGAAGAGCCGGCCGCACGGGAATGCGATCTTCTGGCGCTGCACGGTTGGTTCGAGGCCGGCGATTGGGTCCGGCGCGAGTTGCCGGTGATGCCCCAGGTCACAGCAGCCACGCCCGCTTACTGGAAACGCTACGGCATCCCCCGCCAACCGAGTGACCTGTCCGAGCACAACTGCCTCTGCTACCGCAACCCTTACGGCAAACTGCTCGATCTCTGGCGATATGGTCAAGCGGGCACGCAGGGTCAGGTCATTGAACAAGTGGTCGTCCGCGGTTGGCTGCATTCAAACCATCGCGATCACCTGCTTGAATTGGCCTTGGGTGGCGGTGGGGTGATGCGGATTGCGCATGTTTCAGAGCACGTTGACCCGACCCGAGGCCTGCTGGTGCCGGCGCTGCTGGACTGGGAAGTGATGGACCCACCGCCGCTGGCGCTCTATTTCCGCCCCGAACTGCGCAGGGCCTTGCGCTTGCGCGTTTTTGCAGATTTTGTGGTCACCCGTTGTACCGAACTGGCGCAGCGCTCCACCGCCCAAGGGCAGTCCAGTGTGGACAGCAGACCGGGATGGCACCATGGCAGCAGTCGGCGGGCATCGAGCTGGCTGACCCACCGCTGAACACCGCGACTCAATCGATGCTGGCACCGGTCTCGCGGACGTACTGAGCGTATTGGGCCTCGGCTTGCAACATCAGTTCGCGGGTTTCGGCCGGCGAGCGCACCGGTCCAAAGATCATCAACTGCTCCATCTCCTGCTTGAAGTCACCCGCCAATGCAGCCTGGCGCACCGCAGCGGACAGGCGTTCGATGATTTCGGACGGTAGCTTTGGCGGCCCCAGCACGAAGTGCGCCGTGATCAACGGGCTTGCCGAGACGCCGGATTCCGCCAAGGTGGGTACCGCCGGCAGCGAGGCGACGCGTTCAGCCATGCTGCAGCCAAGCATCGTCAGCCGTCCAGAGCGGACATGGGGAAGGCTGGCCCCCAGCGGCAACACCGCAGCCTGCAGGCGGCCTTCCAGCAAGTCCGGGAACATCTGCGGTGCGCCCTTGTAAGGTACGCGCTCCAGCGTGAAACCCAGCGCGCCGGTGATCTGCCCGGCCACCATATCCTCAGACACATTGTTGGAGCCTCGCATCAAAGGTTGGGCGCTGCTTTTGGCATGCGAGGCGAACTCGGCCAGCGTCTTGGCAGGCACGCTGCTGGGCACGACCAGGCATTGCGTATTGCCACCAAGGGTCGAAATCGGCGAAAACTCCATCAGGGATTTGTAGGGCGCCGCCTTGCTCAAGTGCGGCAGGCCTGCGTTGGAGGCCAGGGCAAAGAGCAGCGTGTAGCCGTCAGGAGCCGCGCTCAGCACGGCACCCGCACCGATCCCGGTGTTGCCACCCGGGCGGTTCTCCACCAACACCTGCTGCCCGAGCCCGGCGCTCAACCCCTTGGCCAGAGCCCGTGCCACCGCATCGCTCGGACCGCCAGCCACGATCGGCACGATCAGTCGGATGGGCTTGTTCGGATAGGAGGCCTGTGCTGCCACAGAAGCCGTCCATATCGCCAACGCGCCCACAACGATGCCAGTCTTCAGTCGGTTCATTCCAAGCCCCTGCCGAGTCCATGGAGCGCAGTATGGATGGAACCGGACACGCCAGAAAGAAGGTGGCCGTTGTGGCTGGCCTGAACTTCTGGTTCAGCCCCCGTCCCGAACAAGGCTGCCGCAAAGCGGCCACAGGGGCGCATGACCTTGCATGCATGCGCTGGGCGCAGGATGGCCAGTTTTCAACCTGCGACGAAGGGGGCACGACCGGCAACAGTCGCGGCCTTGGCGTCCCTCACGTCAACTCTGAATCTGTGCCCACAGCTTGTCCAGTCGCTTCACACTCACCGGCTGGGGCGTGCGCAGCTCCTGCGCGAAGAAGCTCACGCGCAGCTCCTCCAGTAGCCAGCGCAGCTCTTGCATGCGGGCATCCACGGCGCCCTTGCGCTCGGCAACCAGGCGCCAGTAGCGCTGCTCTTGCGGGCGCAGTTCAGCCAGCTTGGCGGCGTCGCGGGCTGGGTCGGCACGGACCTTGTCCAGGCGCAGGGTAATGGCCTTGAGGTAGCGCGCGTAGTGGGCCAGTTGCGCCCAGGGGGCGATGGCGATGAAGTTCTTGGGCACGAGACGCTGTAGCTGCTGCAGTGCGTCCGCTGTCGCCTCGGGGGCGCTCTTGGTGTCCTTGATCTTGCGGGCGGCAGCGGCGTATTCGATGAGGATGGTGCCCGCGAGACGCGCCACCTCGTTGGCAATCAGCGTCAGGCGTCCCCGGCCCTCTTCCACGCGGCGCTTGAAGTCGAAATCGTTGGTAGGCAGCGGGTCGAGCAAAAAGGCGCGGTCGAGCGCCACGTCGATGATCTGGTTGCGCAGTTCTTCCTGCGTGCCACCACCGGCCCCGTCAGGCGACCGCCCGACTTGCATGTAGGCCACGGCCATCTTCTGCAGGTCGGGGATGTTCTTTTCGAGATACTTGAGGGCGTCCTTGATCTGCAGCGCAAACAGGCGACGCAGTCCGGCGCGGTGCTTGGCGGCAGCCACCTCGGGTTCGTCGAAGACCTCGATGGTCACAGCGTCGCCACCGTCGATCAAGGCCGGAAAGCCGATCAGCGTCTGGCCCGCCTTCTTGATCTCCATGAGTTCAGGCAGCTCACCAAAGGTCCAGGTGGTGTAGCGCTGGCCAGCGGGAACGGAAGGGGCGGCGGGTGCAGAATGCGCGGCGCTGGCCGGCTTGGCTGAGGCATTGGGGCCATTTACTCCTGATTTAATAGCACCTTGGGCATGTTTCTCTAACGCATGCGGTGCTTTTTGCTTTAAATCCGTTGCATCAGCCGCTGTTCCGCCCAATTTGAGCCCCGCCAGCGCCTGGAAGGCCCCGCGCGCCTTGGCACCCCACTCCGCTTTGAGCGCGCCTAGGTTGCGGCCATGGCCCAGCTGGCGGCCATGCTCGTCCACCACCCGGAAGTTCATGAACAGGTGTGGGCTGAGCATGTCGAGCTTGAAGTCCGCACGCTTCACGTCGAGCGAGGTCTCATCGCGCACTTGCTTGAGCAGCACATCCGTCAGGCTGCCCGTGCCAAAGCGCTCGGGCGCGCCCAGCAGTTCAGCCAGGCGCGTGGCCGATTCGGGCAGCGGCACAAAGCGGCTACGCGGGCGCTGCGGCAGGCTCTTGAGCAGCGCCTGGATCTTGTCCTTGAGCATGCCGGGCACCAGCCATTCGCAGCGCTCGTCGCTCACCTGGTTGAGCACGAACAGCGGGATGGTCACGGTGATGCCGTCGCGCGCATCGCCGGGCTCGTGCAGGTAGCTGGCGGCGCAGTCCACGCCACCCAGGCGCACGGTCTTAGGAAACGCGTTGGTGGTGATGCCTGCAGCCTCGTGGCGCATCAGCTCTTCGCGGGTGAGCTTGAGCAGGTCGGGCTGCTTCTTGGACTCGTCTCGGTACCACGCTTCAAAGCTGTGGCCGCTGCACACCCCGGGCGGCAGTTGCTGGTCGTAGAAGGCGTAGATCAGCTCATCGTCCACCAGCACGTCCTGGCGGCGGGACTTGTGTTCCAGCTCCTCTACCTTGGCGATCAGCTTCTGGTTGGCGGCCAGGAAGGGCAGCTTGGTCTCCCAGTTGCCGCCCACCAGCGCCTCACGGATGAACACCTCACGCGCGGCGTGCGGGTCCACCTTGCCAAAGTTCACGCGGCGGTTGTTGTAAACCACGATGCCGTAGAGCGTGGCGCGCTCCAGCGCGACCACCTCGGCGGATTTTTTTTCCCAGTGCGGGTCGAGCAGTTGCTTGCGCAAAAGATGCCCGCCCATCTGCTCCAGCCACTGCGGCTCGATGGCGGCAATGCCGCGCCCAAACAGGCGCGTGGTTTCCACCAGCTCCGATGCAATGATCCAGCGACCGGGCTTCTTGTTGAGGTGCGCGCCCGGGTGCTTGTAGAACTTGATGCCCCGCGCGCCCAGGTACCAGTCTTCTTCGTCGCCCTTGGCGCCTACGTTGCCCAGCAGGCCGGCCAGCATCGACAGGTGCAGCTGCTCGTAGCTCGCCGGTTGGGTGTTGATCTGCCACTTGTGCTCGGTCACCACGGTGAGCAACTGGGTGTGGATGTCGCGCCACTCACGCAGGCGGCGGATGCTGATGAAGTTCTGGCGCAGCAGTTGCTCATATTGGCGGTTGCTGAGCTTGTGCGTAGCGGCTGGGGCCGCAGCGGGTGCGGCAGGTACTGGGGCAGGACGACCACCGCCGCTGCGCTGCGCCACCGGCAAGTAGGCTTGCGATGGAGCCTTCTGCGCCGCCATGGCCTTCTGCGCGCGGGCCGACGGCAGGCTGGGCGCCCCGCCCCGGGCCTCGTTGATCCACTTCCACAGCTTCAGATACCCGCTGAACTCGCTCTTGTCGTCGTCAAACTTGGCGTGGGCCTGGTCGGCCTGCTGCTGCGCCTCCATGGGGCGGTCGCGCACGTCCTGCACGCTCAAGGCGCTGGCAATCACCAGCACTTCATCCAGCGCCTTGCGATCGCGTGCCTCGATGATCATGCGGCCCACGCGCGGGTCCAGCGGCAAGCGCGACAGCTCCACACCCATGGGGGTCAGCTCGTTGGCATCGTCCACGGCACCCAGCTCGGCCAGCAACTGATAGCCGTCGGCAATGGCACGGCCCGAGGGCGCCTCGATGAACGGGAACTGCACCACGTCGCCCAAGTGCAGCGACTTCATGCGCAGGATGACGCCGGCCAGCGAGCTGCGCAAAATTTCGGGGTCAGTAAAGCGCGGACGGCTGTTGAAATCTGCCTCGTCGTACAGGCGGATGCAGATACCGTTGGCCACCCGGCCGCAGCGGCCCGCGCGCTGGTTGGCGGCGGCCTGACTGATGGGCTCGACCAGCAGTTGCTCGACCTTGCTACGAAATGAATAGCGCTTGACGCGCGCTGTGCCTGCATCAATGACGTATCGGATGCCCGGCACGGTGAGCGAGGTTTCCGCCACGTTGGTGGCCAGCACAATGCGGCGGCCCGTGTGGCCGTCAAAGATGCGATCCTGCTCGGCTTGCGACAGGCGCGCGAACAGCGGCAGCACCTCGGCGTTGCGCATCACGGGCTGGTGCGAAAGGTGCTTGCGCAAATGGTCTGCCGCCTCGCGGATCTCACGCTCCCCGGGCAAGAAGACCAGGATGTCGCCCGCCGCGTTGCCCTGCCACAGCTCGTCCACGCCATCGGCAATGGCCTCGTTCAGGCCGTAGTCGCGGCTTTCTTCAAACGGGCGGTAGCGTTGCTCCACCGGAAAGGTGCGGCCCGACACCATGATGACCGGGGCCGGGCCCTTGGCGCTTTCAAAGTGTTTGGCAAACCGGTCGGCATCAATCGTGGCCGACGTGACGATGACCTTCAGGTCCGGCCGGCGCGGCAGGATCTGGCGGATGTAGCCCAGCAGGAAGTCGATGTTGAGGCTGCGCTCGTGCGCCTCGTCGATGATGATGGTGTCGTAGGCCTTGAGCAGCGGATCGGTCTGCGTCTCGGCCAGCAAGATGCCGTCGGTCATCAGCTTGACGGAGGCATCGCGGCTCAAGCGGTCCTGAAACCGCACCTTGAAGCCCACCACATCACCCAGCGGCGTGTTCAGCTCTTCGGCAATGCGCTTGGCCACGCTGCTGGCCGCAATGCGGCGAGGCTGGGTATGGCCGATGAGCTGGCCCTTCTGGCCTGGCTTGGCATTGCACTTGCCCCGGCCCAGCGCCAGTGCAATCTTGGGCAGCTGGGTGGTCTTGCCCGACCCAGTTTCACCGCACACGATGATCACCTGGTGCTTGGTGATGGCCTCCATGATCTCTTCGCGCTTGCCCGATACGGGCAGGGATTCTGGGAACTCGATGGTGAACGCGCGGGGAGAAGGCGGATGGGAAGGCTCTGGCGGCCGCTGCTGATCGGGAGAAGACATGGGGCGCAATTATCGGGCCGCGCTGTGCGTTTGGCGCGACAGACGGGCTTATGCCCCCAGCGCTCGCTTGCCACGCGCTGCGCGCGTCGCCACAATCGCGCCTTCGTTGTTCAGCCAGGTTTGGGTCTGTCACCCGCCGCTGAAAACCACCTGGAGGTCACTGCTATGTCTGCCCGCTCGTCCGCTCCCGCCTGATCACTTCCACCGCCCCGGCTGGACTGTGTCTTCACGCATCCAGCCAAGGCAGACCGGCGCCCTCTTGCACCCTGTGCAGCGCTCCCCAAGCCCTGGCTATTTCGCCGGGGTTTTTTGTTTGGTGGAACGCACACATGAGTGCCAAGAAATTGTCTCGGGCCTTTGCCCAGGGTGAAATCAAGAAGCTGCGCCGCATGAAGCAGCCCCTGGTGCTGACGCTCGAAGCCTCGGGCCCGCCCCGAAACCCGGTGGCCATTGCACTGGCCCAACGCAGCCTGTCCAGCGCGGCAGGCAAGCACATCCGAGACCGTGGGGCCCAACGCCGTGCGGACAACGTCGCCCTGCGCAAGGCAACACTTAACGCACGCTTTGCCGAGAGCGACTGAGGGGTGGCCAATGAACGCCGTGGAGCCCTTATTGCCTGCCCTGTCTCAAGCAGCCGCTACGTACCACCCAAAGCGCAGCCCCGACCAAAGCCGGGCCGCAAAGGCTGACTTAGCCACGGGGCCAGTCACCCACCACACGACCCGGCATCTCCGTGGCATGCTCCTGCCACACCATTGCATTGCCGCGTATGCACGCAGGTCTGCCACCAGGAACCGCCATGGCCCACGGTTTTTCAGAATCATCCAACGGGGTGCGTTACGCGGAGCACATTTCCGTGCCCATGCGCCTGTTTGTGGGCCTGCTCAGCGCGGCGATGTTCTTGATTCCGGTCCCCTTTGTGCAACATGCCAGCACCGCCACTCCGTGGCCTCACCTCCTCCTGGCCGCCGCCTGCGTGCTGGCGGCCAGCGCGATGGGGTTGCTGTTCATGGCCATTGCAATGGGACGGGTGCTCACGCTGCAGTTCGACGCCGCCCGGCGATGCATGGTGCGCACGTCCCGCTGGCCGCTGGGTGCGCGCAGCACCTCCATTGCATTCGACCAGATCGCGCCGCCCGACATCCAGCGACGCGAATCGGAAGACGGTCCCTACTATGTGCTGCGCCTGGCGGTACAGGGGGAGCGCCCCCTGCAACTGGGCGGCTTTGACCGCAGGGAAGAAGCCGAGCACTGGTGCCACCGCATCGCTGCGCTGGTAAGGCCTGGCATCCACTCGGCGCCCGGATGAAGGAGCAGGTTCTAAGGACACTTATCATTCGCACCTCGCACATTTCCGCCACCGCCCCACGCCACCTCCGTCCATGTCCGCCGTCTTCAACTTCACCTTTGTCCCCTGGTTCCGCTCGGTGGCGCCCTACATCCACAAATTTCGCAACCAGACGTTTGTGATCGGGCTCACGGGTGAGGCCATCGCGGCAGGCAAACTGCACAGCATTGCGCAAGACCTGGCGCTGATCCAGGCCATGGGCGTCAAGATCGTGCTGGTGCACGGTTTTCGCCCGCAGGTGAACGAGCAGCTCGCGGCCAAGGGGCATGCGGCCAAGTATTCGCACGGCATCCGCATCACCGACTCGGTGGCCCTCGATTGCGCGCAAGAGGCTGCGGGCCAGCTGCGCTACGAGATCGAGGCGGCCTTCAGCCAAGGCCTACCCAACACACCCATGGCAGGCGCCACCGTGCGAGTGATCTCGGGCAACTTTCTCACGGCGCGGCCCGTGGGCATTGTGGATGGGGTGGATTTTCAGCACTCGGGCCTGGTGCGCAAGGTGGATGTGGCCGGCATTCAGCGCACGCTGGACATGGGGGCGCTGGTGCTGCTGTCTCCGTTTGGCTTCTCGCCCACGGGCGAGGCCTTCAACCTGAGCATGGAAGAAGTGGCGACCAGCGTGGCCATCGAGTTGCGGGCTGACAAGCTGATCTTTTTGACCGAGGTGCAGGGCATCCGCATGTCGCCCACCGAGCCCGAGAGTGACGACAACCCCATCGACACCGAGCTGCCGCTGGCCGCTGCGCAGGCCCTGCTGGCCCAGTTGCCACCCGCCCAGCAGCCCACCGACACTGGCTTTTATCTGCAGCACTGCGTGAAGGCCTGCAAGGCCGGCGTGGAGCGCAGCCACATCCTGCCGTTTGCGGTGGATGGCTCGCTGCTGCTGGAGGTGTATGTGCACGACGGCATCGGCACCATGGTCATCGACGAAAAGCTGGAAGAGCTGCGCGAGGCCACCATCGACGACGTGGGCGGCATCCTGCAGCTGATCGAGCCCTTCGAGAAGGACGGTACGTTGGTCAAGCGCGACCGCACCGAGATCGAACGCGACATCTCCACCTACACCATCATCGAGCACGACGGCGTGATCTTCGGCTGCGCCGCGCTCTACCCCTACCCCGAGGCCAAGACGGCGGAGATGGCCGCCGTGACCGTATCGCCACAAAGCCAGGGCACGGGCGACGGCGAAAAGCTGCTCAAACGCATCGAGCAGCGTGCACGCCTGCTGGGGCTGGACAGCATCTTTGTGCTGACCACCCGCAC
Source organism: Acidovorax sp. Root70 (assembly GCF_001428225.1). NCBI lineage: Bacteria > Pseudomonadati > Pseudomonadota > Betaproteobacteria > Burkholderiales > Comamonadaceae > Acidovorax > Acidovorax sp. Root70. The sequence goes on along the minus strand of NZ_LMHQ01000010.1, from coordinate 22,887 downwards.
CATGCACTGGTTCATCAAGCGCGGCTTCTCGCCGGTAGACCCTGACTGGCTGCCCGACGCCCGCAAGCGCAAGTACAACTGGGATCGCAAGAGCCAAGTGCTGGTCAAGAAGCTCTAAGCACGGGTGAAAGTCTCGTGTGCGGCCGCCACGGCGCGCGCCACCTGGGCAATCGCCGCATCCCGCTGCTCGGGCGACGCCATGGAGCGCGTGAGGTAACAGGTCACCAGCACCGGGGCGCCGCCGCCCTGCGGCCACAACACGCCGATGTCGTTGGCCGTGCCGCTGTCGCCCGCCGTGCCTGTCTTGTCGCCCACCTTCCAGCCCGGCACACCGGCGCGCAGCCGTTTGTCGCCCGTGCTGGTCTCCACCAGCCAGCGCTGCAGCCAGGCCCGGGACGTGGGGCTGAGCGCGTTGCCCAGCACCAGTTTCTGCATGGTCTGCCGCATGGCCAGCGGCGTGGTGGTGTCACGCGGGTCGCCCACGGCAGCCTCATTCAGTGTGGGCTCCGTGCGGTCCAGCCGCGTGACCTCATCACCCAGGGAACGCACGAATGCGGTGAACCCGGCCGGGCCGCCGTGGCGGGCCAGCAGCACATTGGCGGCGGTGTTGTCGCTCAGGCTCACGGTGGCAGCGCACAGCTCTCCCACCGTCAGGCCACCACCATCGCCCGCGCGCGGGCCGCTGACGGGCGAGTACGCCACCACGTCGGCCGCTGCGTAGTGCACACGTGCATCCAGCCGCTCTTTGCCCTGGTCCACCAAAGCCAGCATCCAGCCGGCGAGCACCAGCTTGAAGGTGCTGGCCATGGCAAACCGCTCGTCTTGCCGCCAGCCCAGCGCCAGGCCCGACCCGGTATCGAGCATGGCCACACCCAGGCGGCCCTGGGCGGCGCGTTCGATGCCGGCGAGGGTGTCTTTCCAGACGCGGGTGGTCTGGTCGCGGCGGTCCGGGTTGCAGACGGCAGCGCAACCCCACAAAGGCAGGGCCGTGGCGGCCATCAAACCCAAGGAAAACTGTCTTCTTTGCATATCGATGGAAAGCGTGTTGAGGAACAAGGCCCGAACGATACTGGGGTTCAGCCCCCAGCACCATCGACAATAATTGCCAAAAGCCCCAAGAAAAACTTTGACCTTTTGGCGCCATGCACTTGCCGCTCAACGCCCTGCGTGCCTTCGAGGCCTCGGCCCGCCACCTGAACCTCACGCGCGCCGCCCAGGAGCTGCACGTAACCCAGACCGCCGTGAGCCAGCACATCCGCAAGCTGGAAGACCGGCTGGGCAAACCGCTGTTCCGGCGCCTGCCGCGCGGGCTGGCACTGACGGATGAAGGCCAGGCACTGCTGCCCGTGGTGGTGGAGTCGTTCGGCAACTTGCAGCGCGCCCTGGAGAAGCTGGGCGACACCCGCCCGCGCGAGGTGCTGACCGTGGGGGCTGTGGGGACGTTTGCGGTGGGTTGGTTGCTGCCACGGCTGCGCGATTTTCAGCAGGCCTGCCCCTTTGTGGATCTGCGCCTGCTCACGCACAACAACCGGGTGGACATGGCGGGCGAAGGGCTGGACTACGCCATCCGCTTTGGCGACGGCGCCTGGCACGGCACGCAAGCCGACCGCATCATGGATGCGCCCATGTCGGTGATGTGCTCACCCGCCCTGGCCCACGGCCTGCGCACGGCTGCCGACCTGGCGCGCCAGCCTTTGCTGCGCAGCTACCGCACCGACGAATGGACGGCCTGGTTTGAGGCGGTGGGGGCGCCCTGCCCCGTGGTGCGTGGCGCGGTGTTCGACTCGTCCCTCACCCTGGCCGAAGCAGCGGCGCAGGGCGCGGGCGTGGCGCTGTTGCCGGTGACGATGTTCGCGCGCGAACTGCAGCAGGGCCGTCTGGCACAGCCCTTCGCACAAGAGCTGCACCGGGGCGCCTACTGGCTGACGCGGCTGCAGTCCCGCCCTGCCACGGGGGCCATGACGGCGTTTCGGGACTGGCTGCTGGCGCAGGCCAGCGCCGGGGCGGGGGCAGCACTGGTACCAGCGCCATCGCAGAGAAATTGGAGTGATTTAGGCCGGTAGCGCTAGTGTATATTGCGCTAATAGCTATCAATTAAATAGCAAACCATCCGAAGGCATCGGTGCGCGCTATGGGACGATGCGCCACCCGGGCGCCCGGCGAAATCAAAAACCCATCGCCGTCACATCCACCGCGTCCACCTGCCCCGCCTCCAGAAACTGTTCGCCATACCGCAGGTACACACGCTCCCGCACAAACACCTCGAACAGGTCGGGGTCGATGTGCCCGTTGTCGCGCATCTTGCACATGATGGCGATCGCTTGCGACAAGGTCATGCCGCTCTTGTAGGGCCTGTCTGCGGCCGTCAGCGCCTCAAAGATGTCGGCGACGCCCATCATGCGGGCCTGCAGCGACATCTGCTCGCGCGTGAGGCCGCGCGGGTAGCCCTTGCCATCCATGCGCTCGTGGTGGCCGCCCGCGTATTCGGGCACGTTTTGGAGGTGCCGCGGCCAGGGCAGCGTCTCCAGCATCTTGATGGTCGCGACGATGTGGTAGTTGATGGTGTCGCGCTCGGCCTGGTTCAGGGTGCCGGCTCGGATGGTGAGGTTCTCCACCTCCTCGGCCGTCAAAAAGCTCGTCTGAACGCCTTGCGGGTTGCGCCAGTGGCGCATGGCGGCGATGTCGCGCACACGCTGCTGGTCCTCGGGGCGCATGGCCTCGGTGCCGGTGTTGCAGTGGCGCAGAAACTCGCGGTCGTCCTCCAGCGCCTGGATCTCGTGCTGCAGGGCCTGCAGCTCCTGCCCCTCGGCACGCGCGTCCACCACCGGGCGTAGCGCCAGCTGGCGGCGCAGCGCAACCAGCTCGGCATCGCGCTTGAGCACTTCAAACCGCGTGTCCACCAAGCCGATGCGGTCGTAGATGGTTTGCAGCTTGGTCGCCTTGTCCACCACATGCACGGGCGTGGTGATCTTGCCGCAGTCGTGCAGCAGGCCCGCCATCTTGAGCTCGTAGCGGTCGCGGTCGCTCATCTTGAACGCAGCCAGCGGCCCCTCGCGGGTGGCATCCACGGCTTCGGCCAGCATCATGGTAAGGGCCGGCACGCGCTGGCAGTGGCCGCCGGTGTAGGGCGATTTTTCGTCGATAGCCAAGTTGATCAGGTTCACAAACGACTCGAACAGCCGCTCGAGCTGCGTGATAAGCAGCCGGTTGGTCAGCGCAATGGCCGCTTGCGACGCGAGCGACTCGGCCAGGCTCTGGTCGGCTTGCGAGAAAGTGATGACTTCGCCCGTCTCCGGGTCGCGCGCATTGATGAGCTGCAGCACGCCGATGAGTTCAAGATCGTGGTTCTTCATCGGCACCGTGAGGAACGACTGCGACCGGTAGCCCGTGCGCACATCAAACGCGCGTGTGCCCGAAAAATCAAACCCCGCCGCGCTGTACGCGTCGGCAATGTTCACCGTGCGGTCGTGGATGGCAGCGTGGGCCGCCACCAGCGAATCGTTGGGCGCGCCATCGACCGTGCGCAGGGGCAGCAGCGGCAGGTCGATGGGCTTGCCGGTCGTGCCCCCGAGGCGGATGCCCAGCGAATCCGTGCGCAGGATCTCGAACTTGAGGGCTGACTGGTCTTCCGTCACGCTGTAGAGCGTGCCGCCATCGGCCCCGGTGATGGTCTTGGCGGCCTCCAGGATGTTCTCCAGCAGCCGGTCGATGTCCCGCTCGCGCGAGAGCGCGGCGCCGATGCCGTTGAGCTGCTCCAGCCGACGGAACAGATTGAGAGTGGATTCCTTGCTCATGCGACCACCTTGCAAGCAGCGTTGGTAACCCCGCATCGTAACGAAAGGTGACAGCTATCATCACCTTTCCTGTTTCAAAAACACCCAATTCGTGGACTCGGTCACACCCCGCTTTCTCACCGCCGCGCTTTACCAGTTTGTGGACCTGCCCGACTTCGCGGCGCTGCGCGAGCCCCTGCAGGCCCTGTGCGACGCCCATGGCGTGCGCGGCATGCTGCTGCTGGCGCCCGAGGGCATCAACGGCACCATTGCGGGCGAACCGCAGGGCGTGCACGCCGTGCTGGCGTGGCTGCGCAGCGATGCGCGCTTTGCCGCCCTGCAGCACAAGGAGGCGCTGGCCGAGCGCATGCCCTTCTATCGCATGCGCGTGCGCCTCAAGCGCGAGATCGTCACCCTGGGCGTGCCGGGCCTGAACCCCGCGCGCAATGCGGGCACCTACGTCAAACCCGAGGATTGGAACGCACTCATCGACGACCCGGGCGTGGTGGTGGTGGACACGCGCAACGACTACGAGGTGGGGATTGGCACGTTTGAGCGCGCCATCAACCCACACACGCAGACCTTTGCGGAGTTCCCGGCCTGGGTCGAAAAAGAGAAACAACCCGGCGGCGTGCTGGCAGGCAAGCCCAAAGTCGCCATGTTCTGCACCGGCGGCATCCGCTGCGAAAAATCCACTGCGCTCCTCAAATCCCAAGGCTTTGACGAGGTCTACCACCTGGAAGGCGGCATCCTCAAATATCTGGAAACCGTGCCCGAAGAAGCCAGCCGCTGGCAGGGTGACTGCTTTGTGTTTGACGAGCGCGTGTCCGTAGGCCACGGCCTCGCACCAGGCCACCACCAGCTGTGCCGCTCCTGCCGCATGCCGCTGGGAGAGGCCGAACTGCAGTCGTCCCACTACGTGCGCGGCGTGAGCTGCCCGTACTGCCACGGCACCCGCACGCCCGAGCAGGAACGCGCCCTGGCCGAGCGCGAGCGCCAGATGCAACTGGCCCGGCAACGCGGGCAGGAGCACATCGGCGCACAGCAACCCGGCCGCCCCGAGCGCAGCGCAGGCCAGGGCGCGGGCGACGATGGTATGGGTGACACGGCGTGACCGCCCTCCCCATCCTGTACTCCTTCCGCCGCTGTCCTTATGCCATGCGCGCCCGCCTGGCCCTGGCGGTGAGTGGCCAGGCTTGCGAACTGCGCGAGGTGGTGCTCAAGAACAAGCCCCAGGGTTTGCTGCTGGCATCGCCCAAAGGCACTGTGCCGGTGCTGGTGCTGCCCAGCGGCCAGGTGCTGGAACAGAGCCTGAACATCATGCTGTGGGCGCTGGCGCAGCACGACCCGGAAGGCTGGCTCAGCCCCAGCAACGGCACCGTGGTGGACATGCTGGCGCTGATTGCACAATGCGACGGCCCTTTCAAGCAGGCGTTGGACCGGTGCAAATACCCCGGCCGCTACCCCGATGCCGACGCGGCCCTGGCACGCCCCCAGGCCGTGGAGTGGTTGCAAACGCTGGAGAGCAGACTGACCGAATGCACCGGTCTGTTTGGCGACCGGGCAGCCCTTGCCGACATGGCCATTGCGCCCTTCGTACGGCAGTTTGCGGGCATTGACGCCGCCTGGTGGAGCGCCCAGCCCTGGCCGCGCTTGCAGGCCTGGCTGGCGCAGTGGCAGGCCAACCCGCTGTTTGACCATGTGATGCCCAAACTACCCGCCTGGGTGGACGGCACGGAAGGCGTGCTGTTTCCGAACGGAGCCGGAGTGGCAGACTGACACTAATGTCCCGGCCCTGCTTGAGATCTGTGCTTCGGGCATCATCTTCTTCAGACACCCCACGCTCCAGGCCCCAAGGGTGGCCAGAACACCCCCTCTGTCGGCCGTGCGCACGCCCCAAGCCCTGCTCAGATTCACAGCGCAGAGCCCTTTCCAAGAACCCTTGATGGACCCTACATGAAGATCATCGACGAGATGCTGAACCTGGACCTGCTCACCCGAGAACAGCACGTGCAAATCAGCGCGTGGATTGCACGATCTGCCTCGCCTGACGAGATCTTGCAAATGCCCGCTCCCCTGTGGCAGGCCGTGGAGCGCGCCAGCCAGACCATGGGCATCAACGAGGACCTTCTGCGTCCGCCGGCGCTGGACGCTGGGGGCGTGGTGCTGGGTTAGCCTGCACCCTTGCGGTTGCCCAGGCACTCCGGGGCGGTCTGCGCTTCTTGCAGCAGAAGGTCTGGCGTTTGAAGTCCGCCCCTGAACAGAAAAGGCGCTCCACGGAGCGCCTTTTTCATGAAAGTCTGTACACCACAGGCATCAGGCCATCGAATAGCCCGCGCCCCGCTTGTTGCCGCCCTTCAGCGCTCGCGCCAACAGTACCAGCAGCACCAGGCCAAACCCCACGAAGCAGACGAACGACCAGTTGGCAATCGAGCCGCCCAGGAAGGTCCAGTCAATCGCCGTGCAATCTCCCGAGCCTCGGAAGATCATGGGGATGGCGCGGCTGATGGGGTAGTTTTCGATCATGCCGTAGAAGTCGCGGCCACAGGTGGCGATCTCCGGGGGGTACCACTGCAGCCAGCTCTGGCGGGCCGCCACAAAGGCGCCAAACCCGGCAGTGAGCACAGCCAATACCGCCCAGGTCATCCACCAGCCCTTATTGCCCCGTGCGCTTGCCAGGGCGGTGAAGACTGCCACGCCAATGAGTGCATAGCGCTGCACGATGCACATGGGGCAAGGCTCCAGGCCCACCACGTGTTGCAGGTACATGCCAAAGGCCAGCATCGCCACACAGGCCACGCTGATCAGTGCCAGCACGCGGCGCGGGGCCTGATCGATCCAGTTCAACAACATCTTTGTTATCCCTCATCCAACAGTAACCGCCCAGGGCATTGCCTCTGAAACCGTTACTCCCCAAGCATGCGGACGGCCAGCAAGGGCCGTCCCGCAGAAGAGGCCGTCGTCCCCTCGGGGGAAGACGCGAAGCGGCTCAGGGAGAATCAAATCCCAGCGGCGTGATCCAAAAACACTCGGGCGCGGCGCGGTGTCACCACCAGCGTTTCGCCCTCTTTGAAACCCATCTCCTTGAACTGCTGCGCAGGGATCTGCGCTTCGATCAAGGGGTCCGGGGACGCATTGTCCGCTGGTTTGTGGTCGCCCGAGGGAATAAGTTCCAGTCGCGCAATCGGCCCCACCACAATGGCGCGGCTCAGCTGGGCCACGATGCCACGGGGGCGGCCCTCGGCGTCCAGACCTGCGCCGGGAGAATAACGCTCCACATCCAGGTCATGCGGACGCACATAGGCAAAGGCCTTGGCGTTCTGTGCGGCCTGGTGCTCGGGCGAGTCGATCTGCATGCCTTCGAGGTGCACCAGGCCCTCGTGGGCACGCCCATGGAACAGATTCACGTCGCCCAAAAAGCCGTACACGAAGGGGCTGGCGGGCTGATCCCACACCTGCTGGGGCGAGCCACTCTGCTCGATCTTGCCCTGATTGATCACCACCACGCGGTCGGCCACTTCCAAAGCTTCTTCCTGGTCGTGGGTCACAAAAATCGAAGTGACATGCAGCTCGTCATGCAGGCGGCGCAGCCAGCGGCGCAGTTCCTTGCGCACCTTGGCGTCCAGCGCGCCAAAGGGTTCATCCAGCAGCAGCACCTTGGGCTCCACCGCCAGGGCGCGGGCCAGCGCTATGCGCTGGCGCTGGCCGCCCGAGAGCTGGGAGGGGTAGCGCTCGGCCAGCCAGTCGAGCTGCACCAGCTTGAGCAGGTCCATCACCTTTTTCTTGATCTGCGCCTCGCTCGGGCGCTCACTGCGGGGCTTGACGCGCAGGCCGAAGGCCACGTTTTCGAACACCGTCATGTGGCGGAACAGTGCGTAGTGCTGGAACACGAAGCCCACGTTGCGCTCGCGCACATGCACGTCGGTGGTGTCTTCGCCGCTGAAGTGGATGGTGCCCACATCGGCCGTCTCCAGGCCTGCGATGATGCGCAGCAGCGTGGTCTTGCCGCAGCCCGAGGGGCCCAGCAGCGCGATGAGTTCGCCCGAGGCGATATCGAGGCTCACATCGCGCAGGGCCTGGAAATCACCAAACTGCTTGCTGACGTTACGGATTTCGATGCTCATGGTGTCGTTCCTTGGGAAGGCCGCTCGGGGGGGATTTCTGCGGCGGCCTTCAGAGCCTGTTCATTGCGGTGTTCGGCAATCGTCTTGATGACCAGCGTGACCAATGCCAGCAGAGCCAGCAGCGAGGCGGCAGCGAACGCTGCCACCGACTGGTATTCGTTGTAGAGAATCTCGACGTGCAGCGGAATGGTGTTGGTCTGCCCCCGGATGTGGCCCGACACCACCGACACCGCGCCAAACTCGCCCATGGCGCGTGCGTTGCACAGGATCACGCCGTACAGCAGGCCCCACTTGATGTTGGGCAGCGTCACATACCAGAAGGTCTGCCAACCGCTGGCACCCAGCACGATGGCGGCCTGCTCCTCGTCGTTGCCCTGCGCCTGCATCAGCGGGATCAGCTCGCGCGCGATGAACGGGAAGGTCACGAAGATGGTGGCCAGCACGATGCCCGGCACGGCAAAGATGATCTTGATGTCGTGCTCCTGCAACCAGGGGCCAAACCAGCCGTTGGCGCCGAACATGAGCACATACACCAGCCCGGCCACCACGGGCGATACCGAGAACGGCAGGTCCACCAGCGTGGTCAGAAAGGCCTTGCCTCTGAACTCGTACTTGGCAATGCACCAGGCCGCCGCCACACCAAACACCAGGTTCAGCGGCACCGCGATGAGCGCGGTGATCAGCGTGAGCTTGATGGCCGACCAGGCATCGGGCTCGCGCAGGCCTTCGAGGTACGCGCCAAAGCCCTTGCGCAGCGCCTCGGCAAACACGGCGGCCAGTGGCAGCACCAAAAACAGCAGCATGAAGGTCAGCGCAATGCCGATCAGCGTGTAGCGCACCCACGGCGCTTCCGTGGTGCCCGCTTGTGCGCGGCGAATGGTTCGGGAGTTGTTGCCGCTCATGCCGGAGCCCCCGCGTGGCGGCGCTGCCAGGCTTGCAGCGCGTTGATGATGAGCAGCAGGATGAAGGAGATGACCAGCATCACCACAGCCACCGCTGTGGCGCCTGCGTAGTCGTACTGCTCCAGCTTGCCGATGATGATGAGCGGCGTGATCTCCGACACCATGGGCATGTTGCCGGCGATAAAGATCACCGAGCCATATTCACCCACCGCCCGCGCAAACGCCATGGCAAAGCCGGTCAGAAGCGCGGGTGTGATGGAGGGCAGGATGACCATGGTGAAGGTCTGCCACCGCGTGGCGCCCAGGCAGGTGGCAGCTTCTTCGAGTTCTTTCTCGGCGTCTTCCAGCACCGGTTGCACCGTGCGCACCACAAACGGCAGGCCGATGAAGATCAGCGCAATCACGATGCCTGCGGGCTTGAAAGCGAGCTGGATGCCCATGGGCTCCAGAATGCTGCCCACCCAGCCATTGCCCGCCAGCAGGGCGGTGAGCGAGATGCCCGCCACAGCCGTAGGCAGCGCAAACGGCAGGTCCACCAGCGCGTCCACGATCTTCTTGCCCGGAAACTTGTAGCGCACCAGCACCCAGGCGATCAGCAGGCCAAACACCAGGTTGACCAGCGCCGCGATGAACGATGCGCCAAACGTCAGGCGGTACGAAGCCAGCACGCGCGGCGCACTGATGGCCGCCCAGAACTGGTCCCAGGTGAGGGTGAAGGTCTTGAAGATCAGTGCCGACAGCGGGATCAGCACGATGATGCTCAAGTAAAACAGGGTGTAGCCCAGAGACAGCCCGAAGCCGGGCAGCACACGCTTGGGCGTGCGCCGTCCGGCCGGGGCTGCGGCCACAGCAGTCGCAGTGGTCATAGGTGAGTCAGAAGCGAGGCGGGCTTACTTGGCGCCAGGGGTGTAGAGCTTGTCGAACTGGCCGCCGTCGTTGAAGTGCACCTTCTGCGCTTCGGTCAGCGAACCAAAATACTTGGCCACCGTGAACTGCTTGAGCGGCTTGAAAGTGGCTTCGTACTTCTTGAGCACCTTTTCCGAGCGTGGGCGGATCGCGTGTTTGGCGGCAATCTCCTGCGCTTCATCCGAGTACAGGTAGTCCAGGTAGGCCTTGGCCAGCTGGGCCGTGCCCTTCTTGGCCACGGTGCGCTCCACCACAGCCACGGGGTTCTCGGCCACCACGCTCACTGAGGGGTAGATGGCATCGACCCTGCCCGCGCCAAATTCGCGGTCAATGGAAACCACTTCGGATTCAAAGGTGATGAGCACGTCGCCCTGGTTGCGCTGCAGGAAGGTGGCCGTGGCGTCACGCCCACCCTTGGCCAGCACAGGCACGTTCTTGTAGAGCTTGCCCACGAACTCGGCGGCCTGCGCTTCGGTGCCGCCCTTTTCACGCACGGCGCCCCAGGCGGCGAGGTAGGCATAGCGGCCATTGCCGCCGGTCTTGGGGTTCACCACGATGACCTGTACGCCGGGCTTGATGAGGTCGTCCCAGTCCTTGATGTTCTTGGGATTGCCATTGCGCACCAGGAACAGCATGGTGGACGTGGTGGGCGATGCGTCGTTGGGAAACTTCTTGGCCCAGTCCTTGGCGACCACGCCGTTATCGGCCAGGAACTGCACGTCAGTGGTCGTGTTCATGGTCACCACGTCGGCGGCCAGGCCGTCGTTCACGGCGCGCGCCTGGGCGCTGGAGCCGGCGTGTGACTGGTCGATCTTCACGTCCTGGCCGGTCGTCTTCTTGTAGTGGGCGGCAAAAGCAGTGTTGTAGTCCTTATAGAACTCGCGGGCCACGTCGTACGACACGTTGAGCAGCGAGTTCTGTGCGGCAGCCATGCCGCTCGCGGCCAGGGCCAGGGAGGCCAGGAGGGTCTTGAGTTTCAGAGAAGTCATGGTGTGTCGCCCAAAAATTGCTGGAGATACCGCATTGTGCGGAGGCCTCTTTAAAACTCAAAAGAATATATTCTTGTTAATTAATCGTATATTGGCATATAGATTTTTCATCGGACTCCAGGAAACGATTGCACGCCTTCTGGAACACCGAGGCCCCGCGCATGAAATTTCAAGCCAAAAGTGCTTCTAGTGCTTGTCAATCAAGCGTCAAATGCTATCAACAATATAGCAATCAGGCGACTGCAGACGATGCGTGTGTCGAGGCTGCGGGGCGTTGCGGCACGGTGGCGTGGTCGCCTTCCAGCGACTGCAGCAGCGCCCAGCCCAGTGGCCATTCGCCGTGGCCAGACTCGATGTTGATGTGCCCTGCGTTTTGCATGCGCACGAACTCGCTGCCCCAGGCCCGCGCATAGGCGCCAGCCAGACGGATGGGGCAAAACGGGTCGTTGCTGCTGGCCACCACGATACTGCGGTAAGGCAGTGCGGCATAGGGCACGGGCGCAAAGTCGCTCAGGATGGCCCGGCGCTCGGGGTCAGCCGGGGCCACCAGCAGCGCGCCGCAGACCTTGGCCGCAGCCTCAGGGCCCATGTGGGTGGTGGCAATGCAGCCCAGACTGTGCGCCACGACCACCACGGGGTGCGGCGCTGCCAGCACCGTCTTTTCCAGCTGGCTCACCCATGCGGACCGGGTGGGCGTGATCCAGTCGTCCTGCACCACACGGCGCGCGTTCGGCAGGCGCTCGGCCCACAGGCTCTGCCAGTGGCCGGGGCCGGAGTCGCGCCAGCCGGGAACGATGATGATGGAGGTGGTGGTGGTCACAGCTTTGGCATTCTGCGAGCCACGCTTTAAAACCCAAACGACTTAATTCTTGTTATTTAATCGCCAAATCATCTAAAAACAGCGAATTTCCGTGGCCCGTGAACGCGTCAGCTGATTTTTTACGCGGGCTTAACCCCATTCCACCGCCCCGTTCGTTTCACCCAGCACCCCTCACTTTTTTGATGGAGCTGCCATGAAACCCGGTTCACTCGCCCTCCCTGCCCTGACGGCATACGCCTCCCTGGCCGCCCTGATGGCGCTGACCAGCCCTCCCGCCCAGGCCATTGGCCGCCTGGCCGATGTCACCATCGTGGACCGCGATACCGGCGCCACGCTACCGGTGCACTACGCCCGGGGCGAATACTGGGTGGCCGGGCGGCCCGGTGCGCGCTATGCCATCACCGTGCGCAACCGGCTGGGCGAGCGGGTGTTGGCCGTGCCCTCGGTGGACGGCGTCAATGTGCTCAGCGGCGAAACCGCTGGGTGGGGACAGGGCGGGTACGTCTTCTCTCCCCACGAGCGCTACCAGATCACCGGCTGGCGCAAGAGCAACAGCGAGGTCGCGGCCTTCGAGTTCTCCCACATCGCCAACTCGTATGCAGCCCGCACGGGCCGCCCGGCGCATGTGGGCGTGATTGGCGTGGCCTTGTTCCGCGAACAGCCACCGGTGCCCCAACCGGCCCCGGCATTCACCCCCGAGCCCTACAGCCAGCGCCGCGACAACGGCCTGGGCCTCGGGCGCCTGCGGGAAGAACCCGCGTCGCCCGCAGCCGCTGGGGCTGCCGGTGCGCCTGCTGCCCCAGCTCCGTCGGCCGAGGCCGAATCCTCTGCCCGCTCGCAATCTTCCGACAGTGTGGCCAAGGCCGCCCCCATGCCGTCGGCCAAGCTGGGCACGGCGCACGGCCAGCGCGAGACCTCGGTTGTCTCGCACACCACCTTCAACCGGCTGCAGGACCGCCCCAACGAAATCATCAGCATCCGCTACGACAGCCGCGACAACCTGGTTGCTGCCGGCGTGATCCGTGAGCCCGTTGCCCCACCGCAGGCGCCCCGCGCGTTTCCGCAATCAGACACCCCGTCGTACGTGCCTGACCCTCGATAAGCTTGGAAGACGCCCCCGTTTGCCCGGGTATGCGCTGGATGAGGGCCTCGCATAATGCCCGGGTGCCCACCGCCCCGCCCTCTGACGAAGCCAGCGACACCGACGAGACGCTGATGCTGCGCTACGCCGGGGGCGACATGGCCGCTTTTGACCTACTCTACGCCCGGCACGAGCTGGCCGTCTGGCGGTTTGTGTTTCGCAGCGTCAAGGTGCAGGCCGTGGCCGACGACCTGCTGCAGGACGTGTGGTTTGCCGTGGCGCGCAATGCCAGCCGCTACGAGGTGAAAGCCAAGTTCCGCACCTGGCTGTTCACGCTGGCACACCACCGGCTGGTGGACCACCTGCGAACCGCCAAGCACCACACCAGCCTGGATGCGAGCGACGACGATGCGCGCACGCTGGCCGACACGCTGGTGGCTGATTCGGGCTTTGGGCCCGTGCGGCAACTGCAGTCGCGCGAGCAGGCGGCTGCGCTGATTGCGGCGGTAGAGCAGTTGCCGCTGGAGCCGCGTGAAGCCTTCCTGCTGCAGGCCGAAGGCGACCTGAGCGTGCAGGAGATTGCCGAGGCCACCGGCGTGAATTTTGAAACCGCCAAGAGCCGCCTGCGCCACGCACGGGCCAGTCTGCGCCAGCACCTCAAGGAGTTTGTATGACCCGGCAGGACGACGAGCTGGTCCGGCGCTACCACGAAGCCAGCGAACAGGAAGACGCCCGCCCCGGCGCGCATGTGCGCGATGCTGTGCGCGTGCATGCCCAGATGGCGGCCACGGCTGCAGCATCGGCGTCAGGCGCCCCAGTGACAGCCCCTGCCGCCAACCAGGCCCGCTGGAAAATTTCGGCCCTGGCCACCTTGGCCGTGGTGGGGCTGACTGGCTTGCTGATGCTGCAGTTTGAGCGCGGCATGCCCAAAGAGCGGGACACCGCTTTCAGCCACCGCAGGGCCGAGGCACCGGCGCCCGCAACCCCTGCGCCAGCGGCCCCGCCGACGCCGCAGCCACCGGCAGAGCCCTCACCAGCCACTCCGCACGCACCCGAAAGCGCGCAGAAAAGTACGCGGAACAACACCGGCCCGTCGGCCGACACCTTGTCCTCCAAGCCCTCCACGGGAGCCGCCCCTGCGCCTGCGCAGACACCAGCACCCACACAACCCGTGGCCAAGGCGGCTCCTGTGTCGCCTTCCACTGAGCCAGAAGCCCTGTCAGCGCCCCGCGCAGCAGGCGCCCTCTCCGGCTTCCCAGCATCACCCCCCGCGCCCTCAACGGTAGCAGCACCCCGAGCCGAATCCGGTGCTGAAAGGCGCGAGCGCGCAGCAACCTCAGCAGCACCTGCTCTCCAGGAGGCCGCTCCGGCTGCCGCACCTGCCGCCCGCAGCGCGCAGGCTGACTCTGCAGCGCGCGACCACCACACGGCTGCGGCAGCCCCTGCCATGCAAAAAAATCTGGATGCAGCCTTGCCCAGCACCGTCTGGGAGGCCGCCCGCACGGGCCAGACCCAGCAGGTCGAAGCGCTCGTGCAACAGGGCACACCAGTGGATGCCCGCGACCCCGAAGGAAAAACCGCCCTGATGCTGGCCGCCATGAACGGCCACACCCCCACCGTGCAGCGGCTGCTGGCCCTGCGCGCCAACCCGGCGCTGGTGGACCGCGATGGTCTGAATGCGGCGCAGCTTGCGGCCCAGCGGGGGCACACGCGCCTGGCAGAGCTGCTGGAAGCGGCGCGCTGAAAAGCGCACCGCCAAGCTACGCAGGGCTGCATCACGTACGCATGGGGTGGGCGTGTCAGTCCCATTCGGTGGCAGCGGCGAATCAGCCGCTCGCCAGAATCATCAGAACCGCACCGCCTCAAACGCCGGGTGCAGTGCGTCGATCCAATGGTCTAGCTCGTCCTGGGTCACATGCAGATGGTCCATGCCGGCTCGGCCGTGCTGCAACCATTCTCGGGTGGGCGGCAGGTTGTCGAGCTGGTTGACCAGAAACTCGGCCAGCAGGCCCAGCGCCACCAGGTGGCGCACGGTGGAATCAAACCGCTCGTCATTCAGGCACGCAAAGTCGTGGTGCAGCCAGATGGCCTGCGCCACGTCGCCCGGCAAATGCCAAGTGCGCGCCACGATGGCACCCATCACCGCGTGGTCAGTGCGGTGGCTGGCGTTCTCGGTCTGGGTGAAGGTGCGGTCCTTGCGCGCCAGGGCCTCGGTCACGGTGCCTGCATAGCCCCGCACGGCCTTCACCAGCACCGGCATGCCCACATGGCAGAACAGCCCGAAGCTGTAGCCCAGGCCCGGGTCCAGGCTGTAGAGCTGGTGGCCGATGTGCTCGCACGCGATGGCGCGGCGCTGCGAGCTTTCCCAGAAATGCTCCAGCAACGGCGAGCGCACCTGCAGCGCGTTGCGCGTGATGAAGGCCGACAGCAGCTCCACCGCCGGTTGCAGCCCCAGCACCGTCAGCGCCATGCCCACGGTCTGCACCGGCTGGGCCAGTCCGTACAGCGGGCTGTTGGCCAGCCGCATCACGGCGGCGGCCAGGGCCACGTCGGAAGATGCCAGCTGCTCCAGCGCGGTCGAGTCCAGCTCGGGCGCCGCCACGATCTCCTGCAGGCGCAGCAGCGATTCGGGGCACGGCGGGATCACGATGGCACGCACGGCAGGGTGCACGCGGGCTTGCCGGATGTCTTGGTCGATGGGGTGTGGAGCGGTCACAAAAAGTCCCCGGGCCGCCGCGTGTGCCGACCACACGGACGGGCGCAGCCCGCACAGTTGCAATTCGTTGCATTGTGGCGCTAAAAAGCGTGCCACCCACCGAACCCGTGCACCCGCGCCGTATTTGCGCTTGGCAACTCAGATGTTCGCGCCGTCGAGCCCCTGTATGGCCTGCCGCGTGCTCAGGCTGCTGCGCCCGGGCATGGCCTCACCCAGGTAGTCCAGAAACCGCCGCACAGCGGGCGAAAGCCCCCGGCGCGAGGGGAACACGGCGTGCACGATGGCGGGCGCGGGCGCCCAGTCGGGCAATACCCGCACCAGCTTGCGCTCGCGCATTTCTTCCTGGCACATGTAGTCGGGCATCCAACACACGCCCGTGCCCGCCACAGCGGCGTACTTGAGCGTGAGCAGGTCGTCCGCCACGTAACGCGGGGTGTGCTGCACCATTTGGTGCACACCGCCGGGGCCGATCAGGTTCCAGGTGGACCGGCCATCGGGGGCCGACATGGCAATGCTGTCGAGCTTGGCCAGGTCGTCTAGCGTCTGGGGCGTGCCCTGGCGGATCAGCAGCTCGGGGCTGGCCACCAGGATCTGTGTGGTGTGGTCCAGGCGCTTGACGACCATGCTGCCGCTGTCATCCACCGAGGGGCGCACGCGCAGCGCCACGTCAATGCCCTCTTCCACCAGATTCACCGCGCGGTTGCTCACCAGCATGTCGATGCGCACCTCGGGGTACTGGGCCAGAAACCGGGGCATCAGCTCGGCCACCACGGTCTGCGCCAGCGTCACGGGGCAGCTCACGCGGATGGTGCCGCGCGGCGTGGTCTGCACCTGGGCCACGGTGTCGGCCGCGGCCTGGGCCGACTCGCGCATGGCCTGGCAGTGGCGCAAATAGGCTTCGCCCACTTCGGTCAGCGAGAGCTTGCGGGTGGTGCGCTGCAGCAGGCGCACGCCCAACTGCGTCTCCAGGTCCGACACCCGGCGCGACAGGCGCGACTTGGGGATGCCGAGGGCGCGGCCCGCAGCGGCAAAGCCACCGCGCTCCACCACTTCGGCGAAATACAGCATGTCGTTGAGGTCTTGCATGGCCGGGTCCGTAACACTTCAATCGTTCTATGGATAGAACAATCTATCGCAAGTTCACTACCTTATCAACAAATTGATCCATCCCCACAATTCATCCCATGGCCACACGCTGTGGCTCCGATCCACAGAACCCAAGGAGTTCCCTCATGCAACTGCTTCACATCGACTCTGCCATCACTGGCGATCAATCCGTGTCCCGCCAACTGACTGCCCGCACCGTGGCTGCATGGCAAGCCGCCCATCCTGGCACCACCGTGCAATACCTGGACCTGGCACAGCAGGCCCCTTCGCACCTGTCGGCCCAGTCGCTGGGTTTCCGCACCGGCCAAGCCGCTGCGACCGAGGTGGAACGCAATGAAAACGCCCTGTCCGAAGCGCTGGTGAGCCAGTTCCTGGCCTCCGACGTGATCGTGATCGGCGCGCCGCTGTACAACTTCTCCATCCCCAGCCAGCTCAAGGCCTGGATTGACCGCCTGGCGCAAGCGGGCCGCACCTTCAAGTACACCGACAAGGGCCCCGTGGGCCTGGCTGGCGGCAAGACGGTGATCGTGGCCTCCACCCGTGGCGGCGTGTACTCCACCAGCGAAGGTGGCCAGGCCATGGAGCACCAGGAGAGCTATCTGAAGGTGGTGTTCGGCTTCTTCGGCATCACCGATGTGCGTTTTGTGCGCGCCGAAGGTGTGGCCATGGGCCCCGACGCCAAGGCCACCGCCCTGGCTTCGGCCGACGTGGAGATCACCACCCAGACCAGCGTCGCCGCCAACCAGGCCCGCGTGTCGCAGGCAGCGTAAGCGGTTCACGGACGACGGCGCCCAGGGCTCAACAAGCCCTGCAAGCTCCCAAGAACCCGGATCTGTGCCGGGTTTTCGCATTTATCAAGGCAAAACGGCTGGATGCGCTAGTGGAATATGCCTGAGCAGCTATCATTTTTGATATGCCGCGCGCAAGCATTGCCGCAGTCACTGCGCCGCGGATGGCGCCTGCCGCTGCAACCATTGCTCGGCGAGCTGCCGGGGCGGCAGAGCCGGGGCAAACAGCCAGCCCTGAAAGCGCTCGCAGCCCATGCGGATCAAAAACTGCAGCTGTTCCTCGGTCTCCACCCCCTCGGCCACCACCTCCAGCCCCAGCGTGCGGGCCAGGGCATTGACGGTGGCGCAGATCTCGCGGTCGTTCACGTCCACCACGATGTCACGCACAAACACCTTGTCAATCTTCAGCTCGCTCACCGGCAGGCGCTTGAGCT
This sequence comes from Acidovorax sp. Root70, assembly GCF_001428225.1. NCBI lineage: Bacteria > Pseudomonadati > Pseudomonadota > Betaproteobacteria > Burkholderiales > Comamonadaceae > Acidovorax > Acidovorax sp. Root70. The sequence continues at coordinate 5,247 of NZ_LMHQ01000010.1, read as the reverse complement.
TGATGAGCGATGAGTGGCCAGTGCCAAAGTCGTCGATCGACAGCGCGAAACCCGCGTTCTTCAGGTCGAGCGCAATGGCGTACAGCGACTCATCCAGCAACTGCGACTCGGTGATCTCCAGCACCAGCCCGGCGGGCGCCACCCCCGCGCGCTGGGTCACGTCCAGCAGGGTCTGGGTGAAGCCCGGCTCGCGCAACTGGATGGTGGAGACGTTGACCGACACCACCGGCACCTGCCAGCCCTCGGCGCGCCACTGCGCCACCTGGCGGCAGGCGGTCTCGAACACCCACAGGCCAATCGGCACGATGAGCCCGCTCTCCTCGGCCAGCGGGATGAACTCGTCGGGCGGCACCGGCTTGCCGTCCACCGACCAGCGCAGCAGCGCCTCGGCCCCCACCGTCTGGCGCTGCTGGTTGAACTGGGGCTGGTACACCAGCGTGAACTCGCCTCCCTGCAGCGCGCCGTGCAGGCGGCGGCGCAGCTCCAGCCGGCCGCGCGTGATCTGCGTGAACTCCTCGATGTAGAACCGGTACGAGCCCCGCCCCACGCTCTTGGTGGCATGCAGCGCCGAATGTGCGTGGCGCACCAGCTCCACGCTGTTCTTGGAGTCGTCCGGGTACAGGCTGATGCCCAGGCTGGCGCCCATGTACTGCGCGCCCACCTCCGACAAGTCCCAGGGCTGCGCCAGGCCCTCCAACAGCGAGGCCGCCAGCTGTGCCAGTTCGGTGCGCGAAGCGGGGCGCAGCAGCATTACGGTGAACTGGTCATTGGCCAGCCGTGACACCAGGCCCTGCCCCGCCAGCAGCTGGGTGATGCGCTGGGCCACCTCGCTCAGCAACGCATCGCCCACGCGATGGCCATAGGTTTCATTCACGCTCTTGAAGTGGTCCAGGTCGATCAGCAACAGCGCCACGCGGCGGTTGGCGGCCTGGGTGTCGCGCGCAGCCTCGGCCACGGCACGCTCCAGCGCGTCTTCAAAGTAGCGGCGATTGGGCAGACCGGTGAGTGCGTCAAAGTGGGCCACGCGGTACAGCAGCTCCTCGTTGCGTAGCACAGCGGCCTCGGCCGTGCGCAGGCGGTTGAGCAGGCTCACCACGATCGTCTGGCGCAGTGCGGCCAGCAGCAGCACCAGCAGGCAGCACGCCAGGATCAGCGCCTGCATGCCCGCGCGCCCGTCGGGGGCCACAAACAGCAGCACCAGGGTGATGGCGGCCAGCGTCATGGACAGCAGCGGCACATAGTTCATCGCCCGGTCGCACTGGCGGCGGTAGGCGGCGTCTGCCGACACTTCGAAACGCATCCAGCGCGAGCCCCATCCCAGCACCAACGCCGACACACTGAAGCTGGCGTTGAACCAGATGCCCGGTTGCACCGTGCCGCTGATGACCATGAGATTCCACTGCATCCAGCTCAGCCCATAGCCCAGCAAGCCCAGCAGCACCAGCACGTGAGAGCGCTCGATGCGCACCCCCACCGTGGGAATGGCCAGCGCCGTGACCCCGGCTGCCGCGAGAAATCCGGCCGGGTACAGCACCAGCACCGTGCCCACGGCCAGCGAGTCCACCTCGCCCGAGGGCAGATAGATCACCAGCGTGAACGCCAGCAGCGCCAGCACCGTGCCGCCAAAGTCCAGTGCTGCCGGGTAGGCGCGGTCGCGCGAGAGGCGCGCAAACGTGGCGCGGATGACGCTGGCAGCCCATAGCGGCCCACCGGCCAGAAACAGCAGATCGGCAGGCGCTGGGAACGGGTTCCAGCCCAGCGCCACCTGCACGTTCCACACCATCTGCCCCAAGGCCACCAGCACGGCAAAGGCCAGCAGCCCGGTGTGCAACGCGCGGTCGGTAGGGGGCGCTCGCCGCCAGCCGCCCCAGGCCCAGAAGGCGGAGAGCCCAAACCCCAGCGTCCAGGACGCGTTGTCCAGAAACAGCCGCACGCCAGGTTCCGGCACCCACAGCGAGGCAACGAACAACAGCGTGGTCGCACTCAACCAGGCCGCTGAGAGGATTCGTTCCGCGAAGGGCATGGTGGAGGGTTAGGTGTTACCGGACGTTACCCTCTCATTGTGTATCCAAGCGCGATACCGCAGGTTGCCCGGCGCAACGCAGCGGGAATGGGATCGGTGTTTTGCTATCACTTAAATAGCTTTTGGTGCTTTATGGATAAGCACCAGGGGCCAAAAGCGCATGAAAAGTCACGCGCTTTCTGGGTGGCCCCTCAGGCCCTGCCCCCCTTGCGAGAGAGGGAGTCGCATCGCAGAACTGCAGCGCTGACCGTGAAAGGGTGCGCTTGCAATTGGCCTCAGAACCCGGGCAGCACCGAGCCCTTGAACTCGGTCTGGATGAACTTCCTGATTTCTTCGGAGTGGTAGGCCTTCACCAGCTTGGCCACCCAGGGCTTGTCCTTGTCGGCTTCGCGCACGGCGATCAGGTTGACGTAGGGGCTCTTGGCGTTTTCTTGCGAGATCGCGTCCTTGCCAGGGTTCAGGCCTGCCGACAGCGCAAAGTTGGTGTTGATGGCCGAGGCGTCCAGGTCGTCCAGCGAACGGGGCAGCTGGGCGGCGTCGAGTTCGACGAACTTGAGCTTCTTGGGGTTGCTCACCACGTCGAGCGGCGTGGCTTTCAAGCCCGCGCCGTCACGCAGCTTGATCAGGCCCTTGTCCTGCAGCACCAGCAGCACACGGCCGCCGTTGGTGGGATCGTTGGGGATGCCGAACTTGGCGCCTTCCTTCAGGTCTTCGAGCTTCTTGACCTTCTTGGAATATAGGCCGATGGGGAAGTTGACGGTGTAGCCCACCGACACCAGCTTGTAGCCACGGTCGGCCACTTGCGCATCGAGGTAAGGCTTGTGCTGGTAGCTGTTGGCATCCAGGTCGCCCGCAGCCAGCGCAGCATTGGGCTGCACGTAGTCGCTGAACTCGACGATCTGGATCTTGAGGCCGTCCTTCTCGGCGACCTTTTTCACCTGCTCAAAAATCTGCGCGTGGGGGCCGCCGGTCACGCCCACCTTGATGGGCTTGTCCTGGGCCATGGCGCCCGACGAGAAAGCGGCAGCGGCAGCCAAGGCCAGGGCGGATTGCAGGAGAAGGCGCTTGTTGTTGTTCACAGGGAAAACCTTTCGTTGAGAGATGGCTCGCATCCTAGGGTTTCCCCGATAAAACAGGAACAACTAAGTTTTCATTTCATTACAACTTATTCGAATAAGAAGACAAGGCCCGTGCCCCCACCCCACCCCCACCTCATGAAACTGGCGCGCGCCCGGCGAGGGCAGCCGAGCAAGGGCCGTCCCGCAGCAAGGGCTGCGTCCCCTTCCCGAATCGCGCAGCGATTCGGGAGAAGGGGGAAGTGGCGCAGCCACTCAGAGGGATGTTCCAAGTCACCCGCGCAGTGCCACGTTGTTCAGCTTGTCCAGCCGCTCGGGCCAGGTGCCTTCCACCGTCGCGCCTTGTAGCAGGATGCGCGTCCAGGCCACCCAGGCGTCCCACTGCACGCGCTTGTCCCACGCATTGCCCCAGGCGCTGAACAGGTGCAGCGCGCTCTCGGCGGCGGCCTTGGCGTCGTCCTTGCGGCCAGCGGACAGATACAGCTGCGCCAGCACCATCTGCGGCTCGCCCACCCAGGGGTTGTGGCGCACGGCGCTTTCCAGCACGCCGGTGGCCACGTCCAGGTCCACCAGCGGCTGGTCTTGCTGGATGACCGACCAGTACAGTGATGTGGCTGCTGCCTCGTTGGCAGCAGACAGGTGCTGCGAGCAATGCGCAAACACGGGGGGCATGGGCAGCACGTCCTTCAGCCCCGGGTGCTGCAGCGCCTTGGCCAGCCCGTTGATCTGGTGCACCATGCGCCCCGACGGCCGCATGGGCCCGGGCCAGAGCGATGCGGCCCAGTGTGCCTTCTGGTTGCGGTGTTGCACGTCCGGAAAGCGCGAAAAGATGTCGTCCTGCCAGCTGAACCACTGCTCAATGGTGTCGGCCATGCTCACGATGATGAAGGCCGCCACCTCGTAGGGCGTGAGCACGTGGTCCTGCCCATCCTTTTGCAGCACCAGGCTGCCGTCGGCCTCCAGCGCATGGGCCAGCACCTTTTGCACAAACTGCGTGCGCGACTGGGTGCAGAACAGGTAGACCAGGTGCTCGGCCGACTCGCCTGCAATCTCGCGCACCCGGGCGCGCTCCTTGGCGGGGTCGAACTTCACCAGGTCCACAAACGCATTGCCGTACACGCTGTGCAACAGGCCCAGCAGGCGCACATCGCGCGGCTGCTGCCACACCGTCAGCGTGCGCGTCACGCCCACCAGGTGGTGGCGAAACGTGCCCGCCTTGTGCCAGTCTTGCCCCACATTGCGTGCCAGCACCGTGGGCAGCCCGGGCGCCAGCTCGGGGTCGCGGGTCAGCCACTCGTCGTCCAGCAGCGGCAGCGCGCGGGCAAACAGGTCAGGGTCCAGGGGGTGAAGCGGCAGGGTCATGGGGTTGTGTCTCCGGCGTTGAGGGTGCAGGTAATGCAATGTACACACAGTATCTGCCCCCACGGCGGTTGCGCAAGCACGGGGGCGACCCGGCCCCTACACCAACCACGCGCCTGCACGGCGGCTCGGTCAGCCCCATTGCGTGCTGCGTGCCTTCAGGTGCAGAGACTGAGAGTTTTTCAGCCGGGCCCGAAAGGCGCGCCAATACGCCTCGGATCTAGGCGCAAGGCACAGCCATAGCTCAAGCTATGGCGAGCATTGGTAACGACGAACCGGGGCGTATGGGCGTGCCAGGCGGGCGTGGATAAAGGACTCCCAGCCTCTCAGACCAGCCGCACCTCAAAGTACGCGCCCTCGCCCTCCCCCAAGTCCCGGAACCCGGCCTGCCGGGCCGCCACGCTGGCCTTGCCCCAGGCCTTGAGCAGTGTCAGATCGCCAGGGGACACCACCTCGGGAGGCGACTCCTCCAGGCTCTGCATGGTGTCCAGCGCGGCCGCCACCTGCTCAGGGCCGCCGAGCTGCTTTTCCAGGGCCCTGGCGTACCGGGTTTCGGCGGCCATGCGCTCCTTGGCCGGAAGCTCCTCGGGGTAGTCGCGGAGGTTGACGACGTAAGTGGATTCGATGACTTGCATGGCGCTGCTTCTCCTGTGGTTTGATGCTGTATAAATATAAGGGGTATCTATTTAGCTCCAGTGGCATCAGAATAGCTGGATGGAAACCCAGATGCTAACGCCAACTCCTGGACAGGACTACCCTCGCACCTGGAACGAATTTCTTGACTGGTTT